>JBGGMQ010001069.1:0-4689 GCA_041287975.1 Verrucomicrobium sp.
TCGCCGCCCCCCAGGGGCTCGCAGTCTACGGCCACATCGGCAAGCACCTGAATGTATTTCTCAGAACCCTGGAGCAGAACAAGCGCTTCCACGTGCTGCAGAAGCCGACTGTGACCGCCCTGAACCATGAGGAGGCCAGCATCTTCATCGGCCAGCAGCTGGCCATTCCCGGCCAGACCCTCACGCAGGGAAATACAGGCGTGGGTGGAGCATCGGTGGTGAGCACCACGCAGTACGTCCCCGTGCGGCTGCAGCTGGACATCACGCCCCACATCTATGCCAACGACGAGATCCGGCTGGATTTCAACCAGCAGAACATGGACATCGCCAGCTACACCGAGATTAGCGGCAACCGCATTCCCAACATTTCTGAGCAGGGTATGAAGAACACCATCATCGTGCCCAACAAGAGCACGGTGATGATGGGCGGACTCATCACGGAACGCGATACCAAGAACAAGAGCGGGCTCCCCTTCCTCGTTCGCGTGCCCGTGCTGAAGCACCTCTTCGGCAACACGTCCAACAGCAAGGAACGCCGCGAGCTGATGATCTTCGTGCAGCCGCACATTCTGGAGGACGGTGTGGATCACTTGAACGCCCAGGCCGAGTGGGCCCAGGGCACCAACTCCTACCCTGTGAACAAACAGTTCGCAGACTCCACCATTGATACGCCCGTCGAGACCAATCCTCCCCCGGCTGGCAAAGGCATCCAGTCCCCCATTCTCCCACTGCCCGTCTGGCAGGGCGACCGCTCCGGTGCTGGCGGAGTGTCCAATGATCTTCCGCCTCCGATATCCCCGTCGACAGCCGCGCCCGCCCCCCGTATGATCACGAAAAAGGCGACATCCTCCAGCACCAAGGCTCAGCCTCCAGCCGCCATCCCGGTAGCAGAAGAGGCAGGAGACGCCCCCGTCAAACAACGTGCCAGTGACCGCACCCGCATGCTGAAGAAGTAGGCCCTTCGCCAAGCTGCCCGCCATGCCAGTCTTCCACTACGAAGCCGTCAATCTTTCCGGCCAGCAAAGCTCCGGCACGCTGGAGGCATCGGATCGTGGCGAGGCCATCCGAAAGCTCTCCCGCAAAGGCTTGCAACCTTCCGCTGTGCGAGCTGGCGATGGTGTTGGAGGCAAAGCGGCACCCGCGGCCAAGGTCGCCAAAGACGGTGGAGCCAAGACCAAATCGACCGCAGCAGCATCGGCGGCGAGTGTCAGCAAACCTGGCAAGTCCTCCAAGGCGGCAGGCAGCATCAAGCTCAACCGCGGCCAGGTGATTCAGTTCACAGAGGAGCTTTGCGATCTCCTCGGAGCAGGGCTGCAGTTGGAGCAGGCGCTGCATGCCATGGAGAACCGGAGTTCCGACTTCGTCCGGGAGCTTGCCGTAAGCCTTCGCGAACGCGTGCGAGATGGCATCCCATTTTCCACGGCTTTGCATCAGGTCTCCCCTTCCTTTGGCGAGCTGTATTGCAACCTTGTCAGTGCAGGTGAGGCCAGCGGCTCGCTGCCTTCCATTCTGGAGCGGCAGGCACGCTACCTCAATCAAATGCAGGACCTCCAGTCCAAGGTCTCCACCGCCCTCATCTACCCCATCTTCATCATCATCTCTGGCGTGGCCCTGGCAGTCATGTTCGTGACTTACCTGCTGCCGAAGCTGGCTGTATTGATCAAAAACACTCGCGGGGACCTCCCCTTCATCGCTTCATGGCTCATGTCTATGAGCGATTTTCTGCGTGCCTGGTGGTGGGTCATCCTTGCTGCCATGGCCCTGCTGGCCATCGCCATCATGGTAATCTTCCAGGACAAGGGCCGCCTCGCCTGGTGGCATCGTGTGCAGCTGAATCTCCCCATCTATGGGTCCGTCCTCCGCACCCGCTTTGAAGTGCAGTTCCTGGAAACTCTGGGGAACCTCCTCCACAACGGCCTCCCGCTTCATCGCGGTCTGGAGCTCGCGCGTAAAGCCACGATGAACCTGTTCCTGCGGGAAAGGCTCAGCACGGTGGAGCTGGCAGTCGCAGACGGCGGATCTCTGAGCCGCGCCCTGGAAAAGTCGGGTGTCGCCCGACCGCTGGTGGTCGACATGGTCCGGGTCGGTGAGCAAACCGGGGAGCTTTCGGTTGCCCTCCAGAAGGCTGGGACCCGGTTCGAACGTCAGCTAGGCAAAGCCATCGATCACGCCACCGCCCTGTTGCAGCCGGTCATCATTCTGGTGATGGCCGTCATGGTGGGCAGCATGGCCTGGATGATGATCAGCGTCGTCTACGGCACCCTTCAGAATCTTCGCAGCCATTGACCAGGCATTGTCAGTTTCCTCAAACTTCCGCCAATTTCGCTATGAAAACCTACGCCTCCTCCCCCCGCCTTCAGGCCGGCTTCACCCTCATGGAGATGATGCTGGTCATGTTCATCATCGCCCTCATCCTTGGCAGCGGTGCCTACCTCATGAAAAACGTCGGCCAGGACGCTGAAAAGAACCGGGCTTCCTCGGACATCAAAACCTGGGAGACGAATCTTGTCCGTTACCGGACCCAGATGCTGAGCATGCCCACCCAGCAGCAGGGCCTGGAAGCCATGGTCACACGCCCCACCGGTGTGAAGAAGTGGAGCCAGATGGCTGCACCCGAAGCCCTCAACGACCCCTGGCAGCGCCGCTACCAGTACCGCAACCCCGGCACCAAAAACGTGGGCGGCTATGACATCTTCTCTTTCGGCCCTGATGGGGTGGAAGGCACGGAAGACGACATTGGCAACTGGTAGTCCCACACTCTCTCCATGATCACTACGGGCACTCCTGCAGGCCGCATCCATCCCGCTCAGCGCGGTGGGTTTACGCTGCTGGAGATGACGGTGGTCATGTTCATCATGTGCCTGCTGGTGGGCCTGTGCGTGTACAGCTTCGCCGGCCTCACGGCTGAGGACGAGCTTCGACGCCCGGCCACCGAACTGCAACGCATGACCATGGAAGCCGTACGCCGGGCTTCGCTGCATGAGAAGAGCCAGCTCATCATCTTTGAGCCCAAGGGCTTCGCCATCCGGTACAAGTCGGATCCTGACGGTATCCGCCGTCAGGAGGACCAGCAAACCTGGGTGCGCCGGGTTTCCACCCCGCCCACCATGAAGATGCTGCTGCGGCGTTGGGGGTCAGAAAAGTTTGTGCCCGCACCGGGACAGCGGCTGGTGATTGCCTCCAGTGGTTTATGTGAACCGCTCACGGCCCGCTTTGAACTGAACGGCTCCTGGCTGGAGATCACGCTCGATCCCCTGAGCGGGCGCGTCATCGACGAATCCATGAACGTCGTCTCGAGTTCATGAAACAAGCTCACCATCACCGTTCCCCGGGAGGTTTCACGCTGCTGGAGGCATTGCTGGCTCTCATGGTATTCAGTTCCGCAGTGGTGGCCCTGGTGGGTGCCATCAACGGGATTGGCCTCGCCTCCGTCGAGTCCCGGCGGGCTCGCATGGTGCAGGTACGGATGGAATCTCTGATGCTGGAGATCACACGGAAGCCGGATCCCAACCAGCCCATGGGTATTCCCGTGGCCAAAGAGTACAAAGTTTCCGAGGGTGACGTCATCTATGAGGTCAAGATCGCGCCGCTGGAACTGACCAACAAAGAGGGCAACAACATCCCGCAGCTCATACAGGTGACGGTGCATGCTACCTGGAAAGATGGCGGCAGGGGGATGGAAGACTCTGCCGAAACGTGGATGTGGCCGCCGCTCTTTGCCCCCAAGCTTCAGTAGCCAGCGCTCACCACTCGTGAATACACAGGTCCCATCCCACCATTTGCGTTGCCATCCCAGGGGCTTCTCCCTGCTGGAGATGATGATGGTGATGTTCATCCTCTCGCTGCTTCTGGGGGCCATCTTCGGTGTGGTACGCAGCACGCTGGAACTCTCCAATGACATGACCCAGGCGCAAACGGCCGAGGGTCGGCTGCACTCCTTCACCCAGTACTGCGAGCGAACCTTCCGTAATCTGCCAGCGGGCACTCTGGTGCGCCTCCGCGTGAAGCAGCAGGGCAATCACTACCTCTCCAAACTGGCGCTCAAAGGAGCCACCGCCGCTTTCGCCATGCAAGGCATGGGCGGCAGCGAGGTCCTTGCCATGGAGACGGAAGAACAAGTGGATGGCTACCTGCGCGTCTTCCTACGCACCATGACGGCCAAGGAGGCGCTGGCATGGGAGAATGGGGATGGCAAGGCTGGGCGCCGACTGCCCCTTCTGGAAGATGTCGCTGTCTTTGAGTGGCGCTTCTTTAATGTCCTGAGCGGCGAATGGGAGCCGGTCTGGAACGACACACTGCCGCTCTATCCGCTGGGGGTAATCACCGCGAACCCGGCCCCGGAACCCGGTGCACCGGTTCCTGGCCCTCCGGGCGTGCCCTCCGTGCGCACTCTCGGTGGCAGGGCCAGCCGCCCCCAACTCGTGGAACTTCGCCTGGCCATCGGTGCGGACCGCCCCAGCCGCTGGCTTTTCTGGGTGCCCCCGGCCGAGACTCCGACTGGAGGGAGTGGCTCCCCCACCCCCAACCCTGGCGGCATGCCGGGTCCCGGTGGTCAGCAACCGGGCAGGATCGACGTGGACGTCCCCATGCCCGTGCCTGAGCCCAATCCCCAGTGATCGCGGTGGCCCTAGACAGGACCGCCGTGCCGCTCACGGCTTGAACATGTCCAGTGGCCAGGCCGATTGTCCT
>JBGGMQ010001070.1:0-3860 GCA_041287975.1 Verrucomicrobium sp.
CCGCATTAATGAAGGTGCCGCCGCTGTAGGTGCTGCCTGTGCCTGTCAGCACCAGCAGCCCGGTCCCATTCTTCGTCAGTGAAACCACGCCCGTGCCATTGTCATTGATGTTCGAGTTGATGGTCATCGCCGCAGCGGAGGCGTTGTTCAGCAGCAGGTCTCCGCCCAAGTTGAGTGTCGCGCCTCCCATCGTGAGAATGCTGCCCTCATCCGCCGTGGTGCCAATCGTCAGAGCCCCCGCAGTGTTGGTCATGACAATGCCGCCCTGTTCGCCCAGTCGTAGAATCTTGCCCGATGGCGAAGCCCCAAACGTGATGGTGGCCGCGCCGGTCGCCGTCTGCATGATCGTATTGACGAGGGTGACGCCATCGCTGCCGGCGTCTGCCAGTGTAATGGAGCCGCTCGTCCCGCCATCCACGATCTTCACGTTCGCACCGATGTTGTCCGGAATCGGTCCCATCGCCCCGGTTCCGCTGCCGAAGTTGGTAACATTGGTGTAGTCCGCGTAGGCGACGATGTTCCCATTGCTGTCCACCGTGGCCCAGTCGGTGCCATTCACCGTCGCCCATGCCCCCAGGATGCCGTTGGTGTTGCCCGTAGTGGTGCGGATGCCGTTCGTGACGGACGGGGCTCCGTTGGGAAGGAGGAAATTAACGGTGCCTCCCGTGCGCGTGATCGCCCCCAGCGAGAGCAACACATCTTGCGCGGTCGTCGTGTTGGTGGTCACGCTCAGGGTCGAGGCGCCCGTCGTCACACGCAGACCATTGAATGTCTGGCTCACCGCGCCAGTGCTGCTGCCCACCACATTCAGTGTACCGCCTGCCGCCACCAGGGTGGAGCTGCTGCTCGCAATGTTGCTCGTGGGCGCACCCGCACCGCTGAAGTCCAGCCGGAGGGTTCCGGACGTTAACGTCGTGGCCCCCGTGTAAGTGCCGGTGCCAGTGAGTGTCTGGACCGCTGTGCCGCTCATGTTGATGCCCAGCTTCCCGCCACCTGCCCCGTCCTGGATGACTCCGCCGTAGCTGCGGTTCGTGTTCACCACCAGTGTCAGCGTGGCATCCGTGGCCCCGCCGTTCTCGGTGATGATGCTGCCGGCGCCTCCCGTACTGATCAGGCCGCCCGCAAGCACGTTGGTTCCTTGTACGGACAGGATCTTTTCACTCCCATTGCTTTCAAAGGACACCGCATTGGGAGTGGTCGCATTCAGCGCCCCCAAGCTGGAGACAACAAGCCTGCCCTGACTGAGTGTCACAGTGCTGTTGTTGGTGGTGAAGGTGTTGTTTCCGCTCAGCTTCCACGTCCCAGTTCCAGACTTGACCAGATTGGCGGCGTTGGAGAGCACACCTGATATCTCCCCGTTGCCCGCCCCTTGCAGCGTGACTGTATGGGAGACGTTGTCGGTAGACGCTGCGTTGACATTGCCGCTGATGAGCAGATTGCCACTCTCGGACTCAATCGTGAGCGTCTGCGTGACGGCCCCCCGCACCGTGCCCGCCCAGGTGTTGTTGCCATCACCGCTGGTGAGGAAGGGAGTGTAAACCGTCTCGCCCGTGACGGTCACATTGTTGCGCAGATCCAGCTTCGCTCCGCCTGAGACAAACGTCTCGCCCGCTGTGCTGCCCAGCGCGAGATTGTGGCGGATGCTGAGGATGCCAGCGGTCACCAAGGTTTGGCCGCTGTAGTTACTGGCCCCCGTGAGTGCCAGCGTGCCCGCGCCGCGCTTGGTAAACGAGCCCGCGCCAGAGATGGCACCGCCGTAAGTCACCGTCGTGCCCGTGCCTGTCTCAAAGACACCCCCGCCAGCCTGCAGCGTCGTGCCGCGATTCGCATTGAGCTCCATGGTGGCGTTGAATTGCAGCACCCCACCGTTGAAGGTCAGGTTCGCTGCACTCGCGGACCCCGGCACTGCGCCCAGGTTGCCATCATTGGAAATGCCGAGGATCCCTGCATTGAAAATCGTGCCGCCAGTATAGGTGCTCGCCGTCGTGCCCGTGAGTATCTGCGTGCCCGCACCGTTCTTGATGAGCGTCAGCGCCCCGCCGCCGGCGCCATCGGCGATGACTCCGGTGAAGGAATTGGTCCCGCTGGCCGGGTTGAGGGTGAGCGAGGCTGCCGTGGCGCTGGTGTTGGTGATCGTCGCCAGCCCCGAGCCCGTGTAGACAAGCCCCGAGACTGTGGTGCTGAAGCCATTGAGAGCCAGGGTCCGCGCCGCCGTCCCGGAGAAGGTCACCAGATTCGCCCCGCTTGCGTTCAGCGCCCCGGCGCTGCCCAGTCGCACTGTGCCACTCACGATGTCCAGGCCGCCCGTGAAGGTGTTGTTTCCTGAGAGGACCAGTGTGCCCCCGCTGCCGTTGATGTTCGCCCGAAGTTGGCGGCTCCCGCCGCTCTCACCAATGTTGCCACTGATCGTGCTGGTCGTGTTGTTGGCAGAGATCGCCGCCGTTTCTGCCAGAGTGATGGCCCCTGCCAGGGTTTGCGCCTGATCAAAGCGGATGGCCCCGCGTGTCGCGGATCCGATGCCCGCGATCGTCAGTGGCACATTCAGCGTGGTCGTATTTCCGGAGGCTGCATAGTTGATCACCAGAGTCGACCCAGAGCCCACGTTGATCGCTCCCAGTGTGCTGATCGCGTTGTAGTTCCGGATGTCGATAAAGAGCGCCCCCTCCAGGCCGAGGGTACCCGTCCAGGTATTCGCCGCCTCGAACTGCATCAGCCCCACATCCATGGAGCCCACTGTCTTACGGATGATAACATTGCTCCCGCTGATGGTGGTGTTCATCTCAATGCGCTGCCCCACCGTCGTGAAAGTGGCCCCTTGCCCAATCTCGATGATCGCCCCGTCCTTGAAGGTGAGCGACCCACCCGTGAAGCGGTAGGCGCGGTTGGTGTTCACCGTCAAATTCAGTGCATTGAAAGTGAGCCCTCCCACGCTGATCCCAGATGCCACTGTGATGACTCGGGTTGCATCAGTGAGTGTCCCACCGTTGCCAAAGATGGCCGTCGTCGCCAGCCCTGTGGGCGCGCCAGGCCAGGATTGATTGGCATCCGAGGTGCTCGATGCCGTCGGCAACCAGTTCGTGTTCGATGTGTTCCAGGTTCCGCTGCCATCCTGGGCTCCATCCGCCACCCCGCCGTCCCACACCAGGGACTGGCCTGACACCGGTCTGATCGCTGTCAAAGCCATGCAGGCACACACCAGACCCCGTGCCGCCAGCGCCGTTCGCCGCCTCAGACCGGAGCGGGTGAAAAGCGAGTGGGCAGAGGCGGTAGGGGAGGGAAGAGGCGGCAACATGGGGCGAGTCACGAAGTCAGCAAAGCAACCAGTGAGAATCAGGTGCACACAGGTCATGAATCCCTGCCGGCCCCTGATTTCGTGATCACATGGTAATGCCTTCAATCGTCCCCCGTGAATCGGGGAGGGCCTTTGTCTTGAGGTAGGGGAAGGGCGTACCCCTGTACGATCTCCGCGAAGCGGCAGTAGTTCGGTTGTCCCAACCGTTCAGTTCGCACCACCCCAGACGCCTCCTCCGCGATGAATCCCCAAGGAGGCGGGATTTGTAATCCCGCTGTCGCGTCGCCTCACCGTTGCACATCCTAAAACCCGCCGACCTCAGGTCTGATGTCTGGAGTCTTCTAGTCTTGTGTCTGAGCGACGCGCACCATCCCACATCCATACGATGCCACTGTAAACCCCCATCCCCTTCACCCAACACCCCTCGCAACCAACATGAAAACACAACTCACCCGCGAAGACTGGATCACGGAAATTCAACGCGTCGCCACCGACGAATTCGACGTCGACCCCGCGACCTTGGAACTCATGGACTGGGACGCCTACGCCGAGAAATACATCCCCAAAG
>JBGGMQ010001071.1:0-7670 GCA_041287975.1 Verrucomicrobium sp.
TGATGCGCAACCCGGACGGCACGCCCCACACGGCGCACACGACGAACTTGGTACACGGCATCTACGTCGCAGCAGACGCGGCTGATTATACAGTGAGCAACGGCATCCTCGCTGACGTCGCCCCCACCCTGCTGGCCATGCTCGGCGTGACCCAACCTGTCGAGATGACGGGCAAGTCCCTACTGGTGAAAAAGGCCTAAGTTCGCACTGGTCCCAGATCAAAGTCCCCTCTCAAAGGCCGGCGCTGTTTTTCGGGGTCGGCCTTTTCCTTTTTCACTCTGGCATCTTCGCAGCTTGCCTCGCTCTACCGAAAGCGTATCCTTTTTTCATGAACAACGATGTGGTGGCGGTGGAGTTGCGCAATGTGCTGCCCATGGACAACGGCCATGCAGTGTTTCTCGGCAATGCGGAGAAGACTTTTGTCATCTTCGTGGACGAGCCTGTGGGCACGGCGATCACCATGTCAATGCGAGGCATTGTGAAGGACCGCCCCCTGACGCATGACCTGATGAGTCATCTGCTGCGAGCCTTTGGAGCCAAAGTAGAGCGCATGATCATCAACGCCCTGGACAATGGCGTCTTCTTCGCCCGGCTCATCATCAGCGCCGAGAACGAAGTGCAGCAGCGCAAAGTGGTGGAACTCGATGCGCGCCCCAGTGACAGCATCGCCCTGGCCGTCTCGCAAAATGCCCCTATCTTTGTCGCCGCCGAAGTGTGGCAGTCTGTGGATGACGTCAGCGACACCCTGGAGCAGGTGCAGAAACGCGGGAAGCGCAAGGAAGATGAATGACCGCTTCGCGGGAGACTCAAGACTAGAAGACACAAGACGTCAGACTTGAGCCGACGCCCGGACAGGAACCCAGGGGACTTGAGGGCGTCATGGGTCGCTTGCGGCGGACCAATGCTCTTCGCTCCTTTGGCTGTCCGCTCTTGTTGATCGTGGTCTCGGTTGCGTGAGCTCAAGTCTGAGGTCTGGCAGTCTGGAATCCGCCCCGCATGGGCAAACAAAAAGACAGGCCGAACCACCCGGTCCGACCTGCCTTTTTCGCACGCTTCCTCACTCCGATGGTTAGTCGGAAATCCTTGTCAGAGAGAACTAGCTGCCCGATACGGCATCACGCCCACGTTCTCCGGTGCGGATCCGGATGGCTTCCGCAACTTCACTGACGAAAACTTTGCCGTCGCCAATCTTGCCTGTGTTGGCGGCTTTCACGATCGCTTCCACCACCGTGTCACAGCGATCTGACTCAACCACGACTTCCAGTTTCACTTTGGGAAGGAAATCCACCGTATATTCACTCCCGCGGTAAATCTCAGTATGTCCTTTCTGGCGACCAAAGCCCTTGACTTCGACGACCGTCATCCCCTGGACACCAACTTCGGCGAGGGCTTCCTTGACGTCTTCGAGCTTGAAGGGCTTGATAATGGCTTCAACTTTTTTCATAGAGTTTGGTTTGGTGGAGTGATGGGTGAGAGGTTGTTGCAGTTGTCTGGCGGGATTGCCTTATTCCTGATCAACACATTAGCGGGCACTGTGCCAACTCACGCCGAATTTTGAAAAATTGGTGGTGGCCGCTTTGGGCCCGAAGATTTTTTGCAAACCCACACGGCAGGCTTGGCAAGGCATGCCGTGCATGTTTCTATCATTCTATCCAATTAAAACCTGCCCCCTGCAAAGACCATTTGTCATTCTCTTTCCAGTCCTCGCCGCCGCTCTGACGTTGAAAATCAACGACGCAGATAAAATGCTGCTCCGTCCCCACTGGGAACCCGGCAAGCTCTACAAGCAGGAAAACGTCACCGAGATGAACATGGTGATGCCGGGGCTGGGTGCCGCCGGAGAGCAGAAAACAAACATCAGCCAAAGCCTGACTGTAGGAGTCACCAAAGAGCCCGGCTCCGATAATAAGGCTGCAGAAGTCAAGTTTGCCGCCATCAAGGGATCCATGTCCATGCTTGGACAGGTGATGACCTATGATTCCACCGATCCGGCGAAGTCCCAGCCCTTCCTGCAACAGGCCTTTGGGGCCATGGTAGGCAAGTCCTTCACCATCGTCTACGACAAGGAAGACAACTTCGTGGCCGTGCGCGGCATTGAGAACCTGGCACCCACCCCGCTGGGCAAAACGCAAGCCATGGATGGCAAGCAGATGGCGGAGATGTTCCGCAAATCCATGGACATGGGCTTGCCCAAGACTCCCGTCGCCGTGGGGGACACTTGGGAATTCGAAGAGAAGATGGACCTCCCGCCCATCGGCAAACTGGTGATCAAGGCCAAAGGCAAATTCGACTCCCTCAATACTGCCAAAGGCGCACGTGAAGCGAAACTGGTCTTCCAGGGGGAATTCACCACTGAAGGCGACAGCCCTATCGTGAAGATTGGCAAGGGCTCCGTGTTTGACGGTCACGTGATCTTCGATGTCGACCGGAAGGTCGTGACGAGCAACCTCACCAACACGAGCCTCAAACTCAACGTGGGCGGCAAAGAAGCTCCCATGACCCAGAAGGTCACCACGACACTCGCTGGTGTGGAGGATCTCAAGCAGTAAGCTTGGTCCGAAACGGCTTCCTGCCACGCTCGCAAGCACCCAATCAAAAAACAAAAAAGCGGATGGCGCTCTCGCGCCATCCGCTTTTTTGTGGGGGAAATGGAATCAGTTGATTCGATGAACCAAGTGCTTATTCGCCACCCACTGCATAGCGGGTGAAACGACGCACGATGATGTTCTCACCGAGCTCAGAGATCTTGCTCTTCACGAGGTCGCGGATCACGATCTTGTCATCCTTGATGAAAGGCTGCTCAAGCAGGCAGTGGTCAGCGAAGTACTTGTTGATTTTTCCTTCAACAATCTTCTCCACCACATTGGCGGGCTTGCCTTTGATCTGTTCGCTGGCGATGTCGCGCTCCTTGACGAGAGTCGCCTCAGGCACGTCTTCACGCTGAAGGAAGGAGGGGTTCGCAGCAGCGATGTGGAGGGTGAGGTCCTTCACGAAAGACTGGAAGTTTTCGTTCTTGGCAACGAAGTCAGTTTCGCAGTTCACTTCGATCAGCACGCCCACGCGGCCAGCCATGTGGATGTAGCTGGAGATGATGCCTTCCTTGGCTTCGCGGTCGGCTTTGCCCTCGGCTTTGGTGATGCCTTTTTTGCGCAGAATGGTTTCAGCCTGCTCAAGGTCGCCTTTGGCCTCGGTTAGGGCTTTCTTGCAGTCCATCATGCCCGCATTGGTCTTCTTGCGGAGGTTGTTGACGAGTTCGGCGGTGATTTCAGCCATGGGTGGTAGGAGAATGGAGTTTGGAAGGGAAGAATGAAAGGGCGCGCAGCTGAGGCTGCGCGCCGGGAAACTAGCAGCAAGCGACAAAATCGACTTACTTCTTCACCTCGGCCTGGGCCATGAGGATCGGGTCGATCAGCTTCTGCAGGATGATACGGATGGAGCGGATGGCGTCGTCGTTGGCCGCGATTGGGTACTCAACGGCGTTTGGATCGGCGTTGCTGTCCACAAGGGCAACGATCGGAATGCGAAGGCGGGTGGCCTCGTGCACGGCGATGTGCTCACGAGCGCTGTCAACGATGACCATGGCGTCGGGAAGACCGTCCATGTAGCGGATGCCCTTGAGGTTACGCTCAAGCTTGGCTTTCTCACGATTCAGAGCAGCGATTTCCTTCTTGGACATCGCCTTGAACTCAGGGAGTTTCGGGAGGTCTTCGAGGTACTGCCAGCGGGCCACGCTCTTGCGGATGGTGGTCTGGTTCGTGAGGGTACCACCGAGCCAACGGTGGTTGACGTAGAACTGACCCACGGCAACGGCAGCTTCCTGCACGGCTTCTTGAGCCTGGCGCTTGCAGCCCACGAAGAGGATGCGCTTGCCTTTGCGGGTGAGGTCAGCCAGGAAATTGGCGGCCACTTCAGCCTGCTCGAGAGTCTTCTCGATGTTGATGATGTGGATCCCGTTGCGGGCTTCCAGGAGGAACCCCTTCATTTTCGGGTTCCAGCGGCGGGTTTGGTGACCGAAGTGCACTCCGGCCTCGACGAGTTCAGCGAGTTGTTGGTAGGACATATGTCTAACGGTGCCAAGGACCGCACTTGCCTCTTTTTGAGAGGCCAGCTCACCCTTGGGAGGTGATCCGGTCACTAAGCGATTTGATGATTGAACTGATGAAACCCTTTGCCGCCAGGCGGAAAAGGGCGGTCAAAATAAGGGCGATCCCCCGTAGTGCAAGGAGAATCGCCCGGAGTAGAAAAACAAGGAAGAGTCCGCCGGAGGCTAGTAGCTCTTCGCAAAGATCACCCGACGTTTGCTGGGCTTGCCTGTGAGGAAGCAGATGCCCTCTTCAACGTACTCATCACCGTTGGGAATGCAGCGGATGGTCACTTTAAGCTCTTGCTGAAGGCGGTCTTCATCCGCGCTGCTGCCAGCCCAGTGCATGAGCGCGAATCCCCCATGAATCTCGGGCTTGCCGTCATTCTTGGGGGTGAAGAAGGCGCGGAACTCCGCTTCCGTCTCGAGCTTCTTGGTATGTTCGTCGCGAAGGGCGGTCGCTTTCTCCAGCAGCTTTTGCTGAATATCGGAGAGGATGTCACCGACGTCCTGAATGAGCTGCTCCTTCGGAATGAACTCCTTCTCTTTCGGCCCCCGATCACGACGAACCACCGCCACGCTGCGGCTGGTGATGTCACGAGGCCCGATCTCCAGACGAAGGGGGACGCCTTTTTTGATCCACTCCCAATTGCGCTGACCACCGGCAATGTCCCTCTTGTCCACAAGCACGCGGAGAGGCTCACCGTGGAATAATTGAGTACGGAGGGTGGTCGCCAAGGCCTCACAGGCGTCGATAACGGCCTCACGGGTATCGGGCTTGGGCGTGACGGGCAGAATGACGATCTGAGAGGGAGCGATGCGAGGAGGCAACACGGCACCATCGTCGTCCGCGTGGGCCATGATCAGTGTGCCAATCATCCGGGTGCTCACGCCCCAGCTGGTCGTCCATGCAAGATGTCGCTGGTTGTCACGACCCAGGAAATTGATGTTGGCTGCCTTGGAGAAGTTCTGGCCAAGGAAGTGGGACGTCCCTGCCTGGATGGCCTTGCGATCCTGCACCATGGCTTCCACGGTGAGGGTGTTGAGCGCGCCAGGGAACCGCTCACGCTCCGTCTTCTCACCAGCAATCACCGGAATGGCCAGGATGTTGCGGAGGAACTGCTCGTACACACCGTGCATGAGCCTGGCTTCCGCCATGGCTTCCTCTGCGGTTTCATGGGCGGTGTGACCTTCCTGCCAGAGGAACTCTGCCGTACGCAGGAAAAGACGGGGACGCATTTCCCAGCGCATCACATTGGCCCACTGGTTGATCAACAAGGGCAAATCCCGGTAACTTTCCACCCAGCGGGCAAAAGCGGCACCGATGATGGTCTCGGAGGTGGGACGGATGACAAAAGGCTCCGCCAGTTCTCCACGGGGAATCATCTTCACCGTGCCATCGGGCTGCTTTTCAGCCTCCAGGCGGTGATGCGTGACCACGGCGCACTCGGTAGCGAAGCCCTCGGCATGCTGGGCCTCCTTCTCCAGGTAGCTGAGAGGAATCAGCAACGGGAAGTAGGCGTTTTGATGGCCCGTTTCCTTGAATTTGGCATCCAGGTGCTTCTGGATGTTTTCCCAGATGCCATAGCCCCAGGGCTTGATCACCATGCAACCCCGGACTTCGGAGTTTTCAGCGAGATCGGCAGCGCGGACTACCTGTTGATACCATTCAGGAAAGTCTTCAGCGCGGGTGGGTGAGATGGCGGAGGCTGTGCTCATGTTTGATGCCAAAGCAATGCAGGAAGCGGGGCGCTCTTGCAAGTGGCAACTGGATTTCTCCCCAAGCAACGTGCGATATCCCACGTCTCTACTTTTCCGGACTAACGCGACATCAATGCAGGTCCAGACATGATGGTGCCATCCGGCATGAGCATGTTGGGCCCTTCAAATTTCTTATGATAGCCACCTCGCTCAATCGCCCACGGCTGATTCCAGCGGAAGGCGGTATTGGGGCCGTCATCAAAAAGCGTCACCGTGTACGAACCTTTGTAGGTCTCCCCTTTGGCATCGGGGTCATCTTCACCCAGGCCACGTTGCGTATCGTCGGAAGGACAGACCCAGTGGGTGGTAGCGACTCCGTAATCCTTCAGCGTGTCGTTCCACCATTTCCATTCCTTGTTTTCATCTTCATAGCCACCCTCAGGAACCTGTGGCCAGACCATTTCATGGTCCTGCATGTAGGTGTTCAGACCCACGTGCAGAATCCGCAGATTTGAAATACAGCCAGCATAGCCAGCCATTTTACGGAACATGCCGAACATGGGAAATGAGGTGACGGCCAGCAAAGCCATGATGGCCAGTACCAACAGCATCTCGATCAGCGTATAGCCGCGGGGGGTGAACTTGGGTTTCATTTGGGGGGTTAAAAAGAAATGCCGCGCGAATGAATCGCGCGGCACAGAAACTCTCACTTCAGACTCTGTCTGAATCAATTAGCGGGAACCGAGGAAGAATCGGCGGGAACCGAAGACCTTCATCTTGATCGTCTCGGCGCTCTCCTGGACTTCATCAATATTCTGAGGAGTGATAGCAGCGAGGAATTCCGGGTCGGTCAAGAAGCCGAACGGATCAATGATCACGATGCTGTCCTCGGGAATTTCAATTTCCGACAGGCCTTCTGCAACCGTTTGAGCGAGCTGTGAAAGGATTGATTGGACATCCGGGGAAAGAATCGTCAACTCGCCGTTGCCGGAGAAACGAACCTCAGGATAGGTTTTCGTGATTTTAGCCACGAAGTTCGTGTTGGCCACAAAACCACGACCACCGTTGTTCACGACACTAGTGGAAGAGTTCACGGAGTTGCTGCTGCCGAAGAGGAAGAAGCTGCCCTGGGTGTTCGTGCTGGACTGGTCGCTCAGCGTCACTTCTGACTGGCCGTTGGTGACGCAAGTCACTTCGCGACGGTCCATATCAACCATGCCGGATGCAGTGCCGAAGAAGGTGATCCCCTTGTAGTAGAGGACGCACCGGTTCAAATAGCTGCCCACCGAGGAGTTGGTGGTCGTGTTGCTGCCACCACCGCCGGACGCACCGGAGGTCACGGAAGGCCCAAGGTCCACGTTGTTGCCCCACTGGACATAACCGGAACCATTTTGGTAGCGCAGGGAAGCCTGGTAAATACCTTCGTTGTCGAGGGTGGCACTGTAATCGCCACCATCGAAAGGACCACCCACCCAAGCGAAAGCCTGAGTGCCAGAGAGCATCACAACACCTGCTAGCAGAGAAAATAGCTTTTTCTTACTCATGGGGGCGAAACTAGCGGATTGGTACGCATTCGTTCAAGATTTTTTTTGAAATTCATTCGTTTCCCAACCACTGCGTCGAATATGCCGCCGGACTACCACCTGCATACCCCTCTCTGCAAACACGCGACCGGCCACCCTCGCGAGTATGCCGCAGCTGCTGAGGCCCTTGGGTTGCCCGAGATCGGGCTCTCCGATCACAGCCCCATGCGGGAGTACTTTGACGACTGGCGGATGGAGTGGAGCGAATTCCCGCAATATCTGGAGATGGTGGAAGAAGCCCGCCAGGAGCATCCCCATTTGCCGATCCGCCTCGGCTTGGAAGTGGACTATTTGGAGGGCGGTGA
>JBGGMQ010001072.1:0-2551 GCA_041287975.1 Verrucomicrobium sp.
ACCTCGAAGCACAGAGGAAAGCGAGACCAAAAAACTTCAGTCTCTGTGCTCTCTGTGCTCTCTGTGCCTCTGCGGTTTAGCCGAAGTGCGCGCCACTTACCGCACACTGCGGCTGGATTCGCCGCCGCTGCCTTTTTCCACGAAGACGCCCACGCTGCCACCGACCGTGCCGGCACTCTTCTGCCCAGGTGTGGCTGCCGGGGGCTTGGTCGTGGTGGTGTAGGCACCTTCATCCTTTACCTTGCCAGTGCTGCTGCAGCTAACTGCGGTGAGCACGATGCCAAGGCCAAGAGCGGGAACGAAAAGACGGGAGAGGAGCGCTTTCATAGAAGGTGTGCTGAGGTGAATGACAGAAAGAGGGAGGGGGGTTTTTGCAGGAGTGTTGGTTGTCTTCACGATCACCCATTTTGAGCAGTGACCGGTTAAGTGGGTCTCAGAAGTCCATGAGGGCCGCCTCGTTCAAAAATAATGCCCGCCGACCTGCAACTTTTTCATCTTCAACGCTCTGCCTCCGCAGTATCCGCACCCGACCGCCCATGGCCACTAAATCGATCCTCTGACACTCCTCCCCTTCCCTCCGCCACCCATTCCGCATTCCGCATTCCGCATTCATAATTCATAATTCATAATTCATAATTCATAATTCCTAATTCAAATCCCCCATGCTCCCCTCCTCCATCATTGAGACGGCCCTCACGGTGACTGACCTGGAACGCTCCATCGAATTCTACAACCGGGTATTCCAGCATCCGGTGATGATCGAAGACGAGCACTTCTGTGCTTACAACATCAATGGCAGTCAGGTGCTGTTGCTTTTTCTGGAGGGCAGCAACCCTCAAGGGTCTGACCTCCCGACGGGAGGCCACATCCCTGCGCATGGAGCACGCGGTCAGTCCCATGTGGGGTTCGCGGTGCCGGCAGATTCGCTGGATGAGTGGCGGGCGCACCTGCATGACCTGAGCATCACGATCGAGAGCCAGTTCACCTGGCCGCGGGGTGGCATCAGCGTGTATTTCCGCGATCCCGATGGGCATCTGCTGGAGCTGCTGACGCCGGGGGTGTGGCCGAGTTACTAGGGAGTGTGTGGTGACGCCTTTTTAGACAGGATTGACAAGATTTTTAGAAGATTAACAAGATGGGCTTCTTCTGATTTTTTAGACAGAATTAACGGAATTCACACAATGAGTTTGAACTGGGGAACCTGAGCTCAGGGGAAGTTGTTCGGGCTCTTCGCTGTTATGGGTGGGTAAAGGCGGGTTGAAGCTTTAGGTCAAGGTCTCCAGCCATCCAGTAGGCAACAGCCTTGAAGTTGGCAAAGTTGCGGAAGCCTCGGGCGCGACGGCGCGCTGTCTGGATGATGCCGTTGATGGATTCAATGGCCGCTGATGTGATCCGGTTGGGGTAAAATGCAAGGATGCCCTCCCAGTGTCTTTTGATCGTGCGCGACAACTTGCGAAACGACTCCAACCGGCTTCGATCGGCCCACTGGCACCATAGCTTGAGGTGAAGTGTTGCCGAGCAAACTCCCGGCCACTCCCACGTCTCCTGCAAATACTCACGCAAAGCCATCGCTCGACCGATTTCCTTGTACCGGGCACACAGTTCATCTCGCAACGCCTGTTGCGACACCTTGAGTCCCTCACGGTTGCCACGTAGAGCCCACAAGCCTCCTTTCACATCCGCCCCCTGGCGATGGAGTTGTTTGCGCACTTCATCGACAGCCTCCTGAGCCAGCTTCATCACATGGAAGCGGTCAAAAACTACCTGCGCAGAGGCAAACTGCTCTGCAGCTCCCTTCTGATAGGCAGGGCTCAAATCCATGGCCACCACTTTAACCTGGCTGGCCGCTGCTCCATGCGCTGGCATGGCCAGAGCCACCTCTTCGACGCACTGGCCGCTGCGTCCGGGGGTCATGAACAACAGACGTGCGCAGGCCCCCGTCTCAGGTCGAAGATCCACGGCCACCGTGGCATAGCGGTGGCCTTTGCGTGTGGCGGTCTCATCAATGGCCAGCGTGTGCACCTCACTCCAGTCCTGGGCATTGTGGGCCCGTCCCACGTAGTAATGAAACACCCGCCACAACCGCGTGTCAGTCTCTCCAACAAGATCTGCAGCAGCCGAGATGGGCATCTCCTTGGACAGCGCCATTACCAGCGCTTCAAACATCAACGTAAAGCCACTGCCGGCACGCGCCCAAGGCACCTCTGCATGCTTGACTCCGTGCTCAGGACAGTCCGTGCGAGGCACTCTTGCGCTCAGGTAGGTCGCATGCTGCCAAAAGTTCAGATGCCGCCAGCGCTTGAGTTCGTGATCGTAGAGTGAGCAGAGCTTGCCGCAACAGGGACAAGGCAGCTTCGATCCAGGTTGCACCTCAATCTCCAGACACAAGAACATCTTGCCACTCTGGTCCCGCTCCAGGCCGCTGCCCGTGACCTTCCAGGGTGCCTCCAAGCCCAACCCCGCCTCAAACAAGCTGTTCTGATCCATGCCCATGATCTACCAAACATCTCCAAAAACGCCAGAATCTACCCACTCAATTCAGCGAAGCGCC
>JBGGMQ010001073.1:0-2785 GCA_041287975.1 Verrucomicrobium sp.
CTTCCATCGAAGGGCTGGACTGGGCAAGGCTCACCGCCTCAGCGACAGAACTCACCTGGCTGGTGATTACGGCCCGCATGGCCCCAAGGGTGCGCAGGTGCTTCGTGAGCGCCCGGGTGTCGATTCCCTGAATGCCGGGGATTTCCCATTGCTTGAGGTAACCATCCAGTGACTGTTCACTGCGCCAGTTGCTGGGAGTTTCGCAGAGTTCTTCGATGATGAAGCCGCGGACGTGAGGCTGATCGCTCTCGGCGTCCAGGCTGTTCACCCCGTAGTTGCCGATCAACGGGTAGGTCATGGCCACCATCTGGCCACGGTACGATGGATCGGTGAGCACCTCCTGGTACCCACTCATCGAGGTGTTGAAGCAAATCTCCCCGGTGTGGGTGACCGGAGCCCCAAAGGCTTCCCCTTCAAAATAACGTCCGTCTTCCAGTGCGAGAATGGCTTTCATCTATGGTGCGATGCGTCGACTTACCCGCAATATCCGGGCGATGCAAGGTTCGATTCCCATCCAGCAGGTGACGCGCGCCGTCGGGATGTGAAAAAACCGTGACCTCGCAGAGCGCGGTCACGGTTTTGGAGATTCAAAGTGAACTTTCCGTCAGTGCAGGCAGGCCTAGTTCTTGGCAGTGGCGGTCGCGGCAGCCTTGGCAAGGACGCTGTTCAGCTTGCTCGCAAATGCACTAGCGGAATTGCCCCCTACCTGCTTGTCGAGTGTTTCACCAGAAGCGCTGAGGAACTGAATGTGGGGAATGCCGCTCACACCAAATTTCTTCACATCCTTCTCATTACGGGAATTATCGATGTCCAGGTAGGCCCAGTTGAACTTGTCGTGCAGCGCCTTTACTTCGTCGCTAGGATAGACATCGTTCTTCATGGCCTGGCAGGGGCCACACCAGACGGCAGAAAATACGGCAACGATAGGTTTCCCGTTCTTCTTGGCGTCATTCAAGGCTGAACGAAGACTATCCTCAAACTTCGGGCTGCCTTTGGGAAATTCGCCTGCCTGCACGACGAGAGCAGAAGCGGCAAGAAGGGCGAGGGCAAAAGTCTTGATGAGTGTTTTCATGGCGGGTCGGGATGGGTGAATTAGAGATGAGGTGGCTATGCACACGCTACAGGAGGTAAGACTGAAAAGAGCGGCGCTTATTCCGAAAAATCCTCCTTATTTGGACTTCTCCAAGCTCAGTACTTGATACTGGCTGGCGCTCTGACCCAAGGCATTGATGGCATCCTGCTTGGTGAGGTTGTCCACCTGGGAGGCAAAGGTGACCTTCTGAGTGTTCTCCTGCTCACCGCGGGTGATTTCCACCTGCGTCACGCCCGGAAGTTTCTTGAGGGCGTCGGTCACATGCGTCCGGCAGGCATTGCAGACCATGCCTGTTACCGTGGCCGTGTAGGGAGTGCCCTTGGGGGGAGTATCCGCCGCAAAGACAGGAGCGGCAGCGGCAATCAGAAGCAGAAGTTGGAGCAGTCTTTTCATGGGGTGGACGGTAACGACTAAATGAAAAATGCAGCCTGACCAGGATTCCCTGACCCGACTGCATATTCCAATACGTCTGTCGACGTGCGATTGTTACTTGGCGGTCTTTTCGCCAGCCTGGAGCCAGCCGGAGATACCAGCGGAAAGGTGCTTCACGTTGGTGTAGCCGAGCTTTTTGGCTTCGTCAGCGGCCTTGGCATAGGCGCTGCAGGTAGGGCCGCCGCAATAAGCCACCACGAGGGCGCCTTTGTCCTCGGGGAGCTTGGAGGCAAGCGTGTCCTTGTTGGCAGTGTAGTCGATGGCCCCTGGGATGTGGCCCTTCTCATAGGACTTGCTGCCATTGACGTCGATCACTGCCACCTTTTTCTCGGAGATAGCCTTCTTCAGGTCTTCGATGCTGATATCGGGATACTCACCGGCAAAAATGCTCGGGATGGCGAGGAATGCGGCGGCAAGGAATGCGAGTGCTTTCTTCATGATATCTATTATTTGGGTTGTGGTTTGCTATTTGGCAGTTGCCCACGAGAGCATGGGCAAAATTGGGTGCAGTTGCAGGCACAAATGCCGCAGCAGCTTGTGCATCCTCGGATGCACGTACTGGTACGAAATTCAAACGACTGGCAGCCGTGCGTTCTTCGACAATAGATTAACTTTTTTGTTAAAAATCGTCACCCGGCCCTTGTTCACGGAGCTTTTTCCGCAGGGTGGCCCGGTTCATTTCCAGTTCTCGCGCCAGCACCGTGGGCTTGTTGTCGAATCGCGGGAGCAGGGCAGCCAGCAGGCGGCTCTCCAGTTCGTCGTGGAGGGCATCGTACTTCAACCCATCCCGCAGCCGGGCCTCCAACCACTCGTGAAGAGCGGCGTCCAGGCCGCTCACAAAACCCGAGCTTTCTGCCGGGTCACTGTTTGCAAGTTCCTTGGGCAGATGGGCAGGCAGGATTAGGGGCCCCGTGCAGACAGCGGCGGCATGTTCGATGACATTGCGCAATTCCCGAACGTTGCCGGGCCAGTTGTGCCTCAGGAGGACTCCCAAGGCGTCTTCTGAAACGGCAAGCTTCCGATCCCCCGCCACGGCCGCGAGGAGGTAGGAGCAAAGACCAGGCAAATCGCTCATCCTCTCCCGGAGCGGTGGCAATTTGACCTCAAGCACACGAAGTCGGTAGAGAAGATCCTCGCGGAACTGCTTCTCCGCCACGGCCTGCCCCATATCCTGATTGGTTGCAGCAATGATCCGCAGGTCGACGCGGATGTCCTCCCTCCCCCCCACACGGGTGAAGACTTTCTCTTCGACAAACCGCA
>JBGGMQ010001074.1:0-4004 GCA_041287975.1 Verrucomicrobium sp.
CCTGCACTGGCTCCCACTTGAGGAAGTGCTCAATATCCTCCATGAGCGCCGAGACCGAGGCGTAGCGACGGGCCCGCTCTTTCTCCAGGGCTTTCATGACGATCCAGTCGAGGTCACCCCGCAAGGTCGCGGATGAGACCAGTACTTCGTCTTCCCAGTCGATCGCAGGAATGACGGTCGCGGGAATGCTCTGTACCTTGGTGATCCGCAAGTTTTTCTCAAACTGCACGCTGGGGCGCAGAGGGACCAAGTCTCTGATGGCCTTGAGAATCTCCGCCATGTCATTGCGGATCAGAAGTTCCTCCGGCAGCGGTGTGACTCCGGTAAGGATCTCATAGAGCAACACGCCCAGAGAATAGACATCGCTCCGGGTGTCCACATCCACCCCTGCAGACACGGCCTGCTCAGGGCTCATGTACTGCAAGGTGCCCATGACCTGGCCATAGGCCGTGTAGATGGTTTTGTCTGCCAAAGGCTGCTCAAGCGCCTTGGCGATGCCGAAGTCGATGACTTTGGCCACGGAGATGATGCCCTCCCCCACCACGAGGACGTTGGAGGGTTTGATATCCCGGTGGATGATACCTTTCTGGTGTGCATGCTGCACGCCACGACAAGCCTGGATGAAGAGCCGTAGCCGGTCTTCCAAAGGGAGATTGCGGGTGAACTGGGTGATGGGCCTCCCCTTCACCATCTCCATCACGAAGTAGGGTGTGCCCGCGAAGGTGGACCCCGCATCGTAGACGCGGGCAATGTTCGGGTGGTCCATCATGGCGAGGGCCTGCCGCTCCCCTTCAAACCGGGCGACAACGTCCCTGGAGGCCATGCCCGCTTTCAAGATCTTGAGAGCGACCTCGCGGTGGATGGGCTCCACCTGAATGGCCCGGTACACCACTCCAAAGCCCCCTTCACCGATCTGCTCGTCCAGCTGATAGCGGTCAATTCTATCTCCTGGCTGCCAGTCTTCCAAGGAAGACAGACTGCGCTCTGAAGTGCCTGAGGTGCGGTCCAGCCACTCCTTGGCTGGTGAGAGGAGGCAACTCAAGCAGAACGCGCCCGTAGAGACCGGACCCAAGGCCCGGCCGCAACTGGCGCAAGTGGTGGCTGACGCTGGCATACCCACAAAGGATAGCAATTAGGAGCGGGTCGAAGCTCCCTGCATGCTCAAAGCGATGAACTGCACGGGGAAGCTGATAAACGACAAATCTGCACCGGCCCGACCCACTACTGCCTGCCCGCCAGACCCAACAAGTATTCAACTTCGTCATTGAGAGAATCGGACGAGGACAGGGTATCTGTGATGTGTTTCAGCAGAAGCTCCCGGTAGCGGCCACGCAATCGATGCACGGCCACTTTCACGGCCCCTTCGCTGATGCCGAGGTCCTGGGCGGTGCGGGCGTAGGCACCTGTTTCCGAGGCGCCGTTCAGCAAATACCCCTGGAGAGCCTGGAACAGCTTTTCCTTGCGGCTTTCAGTCATCTCTTTCTCCAGGCGCTTCAGCACGCCGGCGACGAGGGTGGAGACCCACATGCGATCATAGAGATGTTCGGGGGTAATTTCATCGACCAAAAGGGACTCGTAGCGCTGCTCGGCCTCAACCGCATCCAGGGAAAACCGCTCCACCCCTCCGCCCCGCTTGAGGCGGTTGCCATCCCGCAAAACTCGTCCGACGTAGCGCTTGAGGCCGCCAAGCAGGAAAGAGCGAAGCCGGCCACGCTGCGGATCTGCGCGCACCAGACTTTCATCCTGGATCAGAGAAAGGAGAAAACCCTGGGTGTAGTCCTCAGAATCGTGGGCAGAGTGTCCGGTGCGGCGGAGGTAGGCGTACAGGGGCGGCCAGTAGGTCCGGCAAAGCTCCTCAAGGGCAGACGTGGCATCCAGGTCCCCCTCTTCGCGAGCGTTGGCCACCAAAGACCAGCGAGTCATGGGAAACACCTGACCTCCAGTGTGCGAATTGGCAGGGTCGGACATGAGAGTGTTGGTTGACGGCTAAGCTACTTGATCGTGCGACACTTTGTCTAGAACCATCCCCAGGCGCAAGGAATAGGCCAAAAATAGCAAAACCCTCTATCAGGGCTGCCAATGACGGCGAGTCGAAAAAGCCCAGACCCAAGCGCCCGCTGACGCCAGTAAAGCCCACCCATGCGGCCAATGCAACACCATGAACGCGAGCAACAAAAGGGGCAACGGCGTCAGCCATCTCAGAATTGACGACGCTTGGTTCACGGATGAATTAGAAGCGGTCAAAAGTGACACGACCCGCGTCGCAAAACCGACAGCGAAACAGATGCTCAAGGCAACTTTCCACCAAGCCGAGCCTTCAGGTGCAAGGAGTAACACCACCCCGACCATGCCTGCCGACACGCCAATATTGAGCAACTGGGAGATTCGGTAGGGTGTCACGCGATCACCCAAGGTCGCCCTGGAACAATTGCAACCGCAGAAGTGCCCAGGTTGTGATCTCATGCTGCTTGCAGAAGCCTGCCATTGTGCGACAGGCGGTGGCCTGAAAAAAGCTACACTTCTCAAGTAACCGCCTGCGCTGTACGGTTAGAGGTACGCCTGGAACGTCACCCCACCCCACTGTGGTCTCCCCCGCTTTATTCCACCTTCCCCTCCCCTTCCGGCTGCTGCCGCGCGGGCGGAGGCATGGGGTGGGTGCGGCTGTCCTCCTCCCGGATGGTGGCCAGGGGAGCCTCATAGGTGAGCAGGTTTCCCGCATACCATTCCACGCCGCCAACCTCGCGTACCGGTCCAGCGGCGAGGTAACGGCTGTAAAAAGCAGCAATCTGCTCGTTGACCAGGCTGTCGGCAGGTCTTCCATCCAGGGCCTCCACGTGACCTTCAATGGTGTGCACGGCTGCACCACTTTTTTTGATCAACGAGAGGAAACGGACAAAATCCGAGAATGGGCTGCGGAGCCCCTTCCGGGGAGCGAGGCGCTCGAAAAGGACAATGATGAGCACACCGGGCCGTTCTGCCGGCAGGCGGTAGACAAAGCTGGAGCCTCCCACTTTCACCTTCCACCCGATGGGCACAGCGCCGTAAATGGCACCGGGTTGATACAACTCCAGGGCGGTGCCCCGGGCTTCCAGCCACAAGGTGAAATCATCTTTGGGGTAAAGTGGCATGGCAAAAAAGCTGCCATCCTCCTAAGTGCAATGATGTCTTTCAGCAACCAATTCCTGGCAGCCGCCGGGGAGCAACACGAACGCAACTAATCATGTCATCGGTCTCTTTCAATGACTCCCTCCGGGTGGCAACCCTGGACCCCACCCTGGCGTTCGCGATCAACTTTGATGAGCATCGGCTGCTGGTGTCCCAATCCGTCTCCGCTGGCTTTAAAGGGCTGCTGGACTCGCTGGGCCAGACTGCTGTCTATTCTCTGGCCATGCAGAAGCTGGAGGATGCCATGAAGTCCCTGGAGGAAGCCCGCGTGAAGGCGACCCAGGGCACTTTCACCACCACCGGCACCACAGCCAGCACTTCGGTGATGAATGCTGTCAACAGTGGTCTGAGCACGCAGGTGGAAGCCTTGCGGGCAGCCATCACCGCGGCGCAGACGTCCCTGACCACGGCGCTGAACAATACCACGGCGGGAACACCTGAACGCACGGCGGCCACCGAGGCCAAAGCTGCGGCTGACAAAGCCATAGTGGCACTGGACAAGATCAAATCGGGTGATGCGATCAACGGATTCGCCGAAGCGACCCAGGCCCTGGCAGATGCCCAGGCGGCGAAGACCAAAGCTGACCAGGCTCTGACAAACGCTCAAGCTGCCAAGACGGCGGCGCAGGCGACCCTAACCTCTGCCCAGGGTACCCTGACCACCAAGCAAGGTGACCTGACCGCTGCGCAAGCGGCACTGACGGCGGCGCAGAATGCCAACCCGAAGGTCCAAGCCACGATTGATGCCGCCCAGACGGCCGTCAACAATGCGCAGACCGCGGTCAACAATGCACAAACGGCCGTCAACAATGCGCAAACTGCGCTGAACGCCGCCAATG
>JBGGMQ010001075.1:0-2721 GCA_041287975.1 Verrucomicrobium sp.
GGTCCCGATGGTACTCGGAGAACAGCGACTTCATGAATGGCGCTGACTGGTCAAAGGCAGTTTACTGGACCAATACCGACCGCTTGGATGCACCTGAGCCAGCGGGTCGGTATCCAGGGGCAGGGGAGGCTCCGCAGCTCTACGGCCTGAATGCCGTGGCTTATGAAAGTCTCATGGTCGGCGTACACTATGTGCACCGGGGACCGAAGAACGACATCTGCGACGCGGGCAAGTTTCCGAAGTTGATTGACCTAGAACTTGGCTTCAGTCGCGACGGTTTCCATTGGGACCGCCCCGACAGGCGCGGGTTCATTGTTGGCTCTCGTACCGAGGGCTCGTGGGATCGCGGGTATCTGCAAAGTACGGCGGGCATATTCACGGTGGTCGGTGACCAGCTCATCTTCCCCTATATGGGTGCATCAGGCATCGCGCCCAACGGCAACCGCGGCATGTACACGGGCGGGGCTGTCGGTCTTGCCATGTTGCGCCGCGATGGCTTCGCCTCCATGGACGCAGAAGCGGGACCAACAGCGGGGAAGCTCACCACCCGACCTGTGACATTCCAAGGGCGGCATGTCTTCGTGAATGCCGCGATGAAAAAGGGTCAAGGTGAACTGCGAGTTGACGTGCTCGATGAAGCGGGGACGGTCGTTGCAGCATCGAAGCCGGCTACGGGTGATAGTACCAAGCAGCGGTTGGAATGGGTGGATCAGACAGACCTGGCGGCCCTTGCGGGAAAAGCAGTCCGCTTTCGTTTCCACGTGACCCACGGCAGCTTGTATTCCTTCTGGGTCACCCCCGATGCCCAAGGTGCAAGCAATGGCTACCTCGGAGGTGGTGGGCCAGCATTCACTGGTGTTAAGGATGCGTTGCCATCCAGCTAGGTGCCTGCCCACCTCGGCCACACCTCTGGCACCCCTTCAGGGTGCATTGGTAAAACCTTGTTTCCCAGGGGTGTCGCTCCGCTCAACCCCTGGCTACCCTCTGGGATGCCTTCGGCATAGGGAGGCGTTTTTCCAAGCGCCTCAGAAAACATGTCGATGCAATACTCAACCCTCTTACACGCGACGACGGGAATCCAGAAACACACCTTAGTTTAAGTGGTGAAAAGTGCGTGCAAATTTCTCGGCCCAATCGGATTGCCCAAGACCTCGGCACTTTGAGGACCCATCCACTCCAACACGACGATGATGGGTCTCCGTAGAAACGTCTCCGCCCCCTCTGAATTCACTTTACCCGGAGTTCCGGCAGTTCTACTTGGCCATGGGTAAACTCAACGCCGGTGCCGGCTGGATATGGGCACCGGAAGGTCGACTCAACTTCTGAACTGCGTGCTGCCATGGCTGAAGCGAAACAAGATCGAATTCTGGATTTCGCCACCGCAGGGATGTGGTGGGAGATACTCAAAGACACCGCTGACACCAATGGGGCTTCGTTTGAGGCGATCAACGTCATCAACGCTGGCTTTGAAGGGCCGCCGGTACATGTGCATCCCCATGCTGAGGAGATCTATCAGGTGCTGGAGGGCAAGCTGGATGTCTATGTGGGAGGCACTTGGCGGCAACTGGGGCCGGGCGAGTCTGCCACGGTGCCAGCCGGGGTGCCTCACACTTTGAAAAATCCCTATGCGGAGGCGGTGCGGCTGATCAACGTGCATCAACCTGCCCTGGAGTTTGAGCGCTTCTTCCGACGCATGCACGCCATGATCGCGGATGGGTCCATGACGTTGCCACCGAAAAGCTTTGGCTCTTTGCTGCGGATTTCGATGCTCTTTGTTGAGCATGAAAACGAGATCAAGTCGGTCAAGCCTCCCTATGCCCTGATGCGTCTGCTATCAGGCTTGGGCAAACTTCTGGGAGTCAAACTACCGGATTGAGCCTGACCTCGTCCCACGTTTCTCGCGGGGCAAGGTGTTGGAACAAGAGGGGCAGCCCCAGCTACGCTCCCTGCTTCCGTTTGCTAAACATCCCGTACTTGGGGCTGAACACGTACGCCAGGGCGAACATCGCCCCCAGCACCAGTACGATGGTAGCGCTCATGTTCCACCCCAGAGGATAGGAGAGGAAAAAGGCCGTCACGGATCCAAAGGCACCTAGAATGCCTCCGCCCAGAAAGAGCGATCGGGCGGAGTTCGAGAAGAGGTACACGGTCGCCGCGGGCGCCACCAGCAGACCGACGCTCAAAATGCACCCCACTGCCTGCAATGAGGAAATAAGCACCAGCATGACAATGCCAAACATGGCGTAGTTGAGGAAGCGCACGGGCACGCCCAGGCTGGCCGCGACGTTGGGTTCAAAGAGATAAATCAGCAGTGGTCTCTGCAATCCTGTCAGACTCAGCACTGCCAGCACACTGATGCCGAATGCGATCCACAAGTCTGTGTCAGCCATGCCCACGATGCTGCCAAAGAGCCACTCATCCAGCTTTGCCTGCATCTTTAGGGGTTTCAGGATCACAATCCAACCGGCAAAGGCCGTGGTGTAAAGGATCGCCAGCGCTGTGTCCTGGTCAATTCGCGAGGTGCGGGAAACAAAGATCGACCCCAGGCCCAGGGTCAATGCGGCGAAGACCGCCCCAGCCAAAGCGCTCCACTGAGTGAGGCCAAAGAACAGCACCGCCAGGGCGAGACCCGGCAGCAGGCCATGCGAGATTGTGCCCACCGTCAGAGCACTCTTGCGCAGCACCACAAAGGCACTAGTGAACCCATTGGAGAAGCCAATC
>JBGGMQ010001076.1:0-3555 GCA_041287975.1 Verrucomicrobium sp.
CCGTCCCGAGGGTCGGGGAGAATCACTTTTCATCAGGCTGCGGGCGATGGGATTGACTTCCGGATCAGACATTTCGGCAGTTTACGTTGTGGGGAGCAAGCAGTATAGCGGCCAATTCTCACATGGCGAATGCAATCCCCGCAGTCACTTTTCTGCTCCAGTCCCGGCTTGAGGCCGCACCCGGGCAACGTCTCCCGTGGGCAGAAGTGATGCAAATGGCTCTGTATGAGCCAGAAAAGGGGTACTACCGGCAGGGGGTGCGTCGCATCGGTCGCAGTGGCGATTTTTACACCAGCGTCAGTGTCGGCCCACTCTTCGGATCACTTTTGGCGGAATATGGCTACTCTCTTTGGAGAGAGTCAACGGACGCCAATCCTTTCACGCTGATCGAGCAAGGGGCTCACGATGGCACCTTGGCGCATGACGTCCTCTCCGCCTTGCGCCAGGCTCACCCCGACCTCTACGAGCGGGCCCGCTACCTCATCATTGAACCGGATCCTGGCCTCAGAGTCGCCCAAGCGGAGAAACTTGGGGCAGATTTCCCAGGGAAGCTCCTCCATGTGGAAGCCTGGAGCGCTGTGCCGGCCAGCACGGGATTGGTCCTGTGCAATGAGTTGCTGGATGCCTTCGCGGTGCATCGGGTGCAGTTCACAACTGAGGGGTGGCGTGAACTTTATGTGGAACTGGGGGAGAGTGGAGCTCTGGCGTTCGGCATCGGACCCGTTTCAACCCCGGACTTGGAGCGCGAGCTGGACCTCATGGGGACGGACTTCCCCATCGGTTTCACCACGGAGATCAATGTCGCGATGATCGACTGGCTGGAAGAGGTGGCAGAGAGCGCCTTCCAGGGAGAACTGCTGCTGGCCGACTACGGTCACGCCGCCCGGGAGTATTATATACCGGAGCGCTCCGGGGGCACCCTCCGGCGCTATTATCAGCATCGGAGCGACGACAAAGTCCTCGAAGCGCTGGGGGACGCCGATCTCACCTCACACGTCAATTTCACCCGGCTGGCTGAAGCCGCCCAGTCCCTTGGGTGGCAGGTCACGGAATTCATTGAGCAAGGCAGGTTCCTGACGGGGCTGGCGGCAGAGCTGATGCGGCAGCCGGGTTTCACACCGACTCCCGCCTGGATGCGTCAGTTTCAGACCCTCACCCACCCTGGGCACCTGGGGCATTCCTTCCAAATCTTGACCTTGCGTAGAGTGAGTGATCTCAAAGTTGAAAATAACCACTTGAGACGGGACTCAGCCCTGCGAAGACTTGGCATGGAGAACGCTCCTAGCCGCTAGTACACATTGCATGTCAGAGCCAGTCACCTTTTACAACCGCTACACTCAAGAGACGGAAACAGAATCCATCTATGGAGAGGGGTTCCTGCGCTGGGCGTACGAAAAGCCCCTGGGGCGTGCCGCCGTCTGGTTTCTGGTCAAGCGCTCCCTCTTCTCCAAATGGTACGGGTGGCGTATGAGCAAGTGGAACAGCCGCAAGCGCGTGCTCCCGTTTATTGAGAAGTACAAGATCCCTGTAGAGGAGATGGCAGGGGATCCGCAGTGGTTTCCCACGTTCAACGCCTTTTTCGCCCGTCGGCTCAAGCCTGCTGCACGACCCATGGCGGGCAGCGTGGAAAGCGCGGTGTTCCCAGCAGACGGGCGGCACTTTGCCATCCCAGACATCAGCAAGAACGACGGCATCTTCGTCAAAGGCATTCCCTTCAACCTACAGGCGCTGTTGGGTGATGCGACGCTCGCAGGCAAGTTCGCTCAGGGCTCCATGCTCATCTCCCGTCTCTGCCCTGTGGACTACCATCGCTTCCACTTTCCAGCGGGTGGTATCGCAGACAAGCCTCGTCTGATCAACGGCCCCCTCTTTTCTGTCAGCCCCATCGCCCTGCGTCAGCGGCCCACGCTGCTCTGGGAAAACAAGCGGTTCATCACCTCTCTCAAGACGGAGACCTTCGGTGAAGTTCTGGTTTTGGAGGTGGGAGCCACCTGCGTGGGCTCCGTTCACCAGACGTATGTGCCGGGTACCACTGTGGCGAAGGGGGGGGAGAAGGGCTATTTCACCTTCGGCGGCTCCTGCGTGATCACCATTTTCGAACCCGGGCGCATCAAATTTGCCGCAGACCTTCTGGAGCAAAGTGGCAAAGGTCTGGAGGTCTACGCCCGCATGGGGGACGAGATGGCCGTGACCCCAGTGTAGAAGAAGCGTCCCGCTTCCAGGTCTCCACAGCGGAGAGACTCAATAATGCCCCCAGCATCACGGAGTCAACTGGCACAAGCCAGAGCGGTCTCACAGGGAAGCGCCGCCCAATTCATGCCGCCGCAAACGAAGTCTCTCATGCGATGTTTCGCCGAACTTCGAGATAGGCCAGGGAACCGCGGCAAAGAAAGACTGACTGCCGTTGCTGCCTTCCGGCCCTGGCGGGGTTCACCAGCTCGCCCTCCACGGTCCCTGACGGGCTCAGCATGGCACGTGACAAGTTGAATACAAACGAGAAGTGAGGTCTTGCATGCATTTTCAAAAAAAGGCGCACTGCAAATGAACGTCTCGCACTTTTTATGTTGTGTGACTTGGGCCTTTTCGATAGAAAGACCTCTGCATCTCGAATTTTTTATCAATCATCTAGGTCACCATGCTCTGGAAACTTCTCTCTGGTCTCTCTGCTGTCGCCTTGCTTGTGGGCGTCTATTTCAGCTACCAAATGAGGCTCGCCCTCGATGAAGAGCTGAAGATGGGCAAGCGTGCGACAGAGAACAACAAGCAAATTCAGTCTGAGTTCCCCAAGGTTGCGGAGCAGAAAGACCTGAAGACCAAGCAGCTTGCCGAGCAGGAAAAGACTCGGGACGAGGTGAAGCTTAATGCCGCCAAGGTCAATGGCGACATTGATCTCAAGGTCAAGGAAGGGGAGTTGGTGAAGCAGAACCTCGAAGAGGTCACCAAGCAGCTCACCCAGTTGGAAGATCAGATCCGCAAAGTGGGCGATGTGAAGAAGCTCATGGCTTCCGTGCAGGAAGAGACCGAGAAGAAAAAGACGGTCGACGCCGCCATTGCCAACCAGCAGCAGCAGATCGCTTTGGCTGATGAAAAGGTTGCCAGAGTTCAGGCAGAGATCACCCGCTATCAAGACGTGGAAAAGCGTCAGCGCTCCGGCGTGGTGGAGCCCGGTTTCACCGCACGGGTGGCTCAGGCCTTCCAGGAGTTCGGTTTTGTCGTGCTTAACAAGGGCAACAACGGCGGTATGTTCGTGGATGCCATTCTTGACGTGAAGCGCGGTCGCTCCGTGGTGGCCAAGCTTAAAGTGCGCGATGTCGAGCAGGCCATGTCCGTTGCGGATCTCGTTCCCGGATCCCTTGCTCAAGGCGAATCCATCCGCTCCGGCGATCTCGTGGTGGCTTCCAAAGATGTTCCCCGCCCAGCTCCGACGGAGCCTTCTGCAGCACCGGCACCGGCCCCTGATGGCACGGCTGCACCCGCCCCGATGCCCGCCACTCCGGCTGCTGATCCTGCCGCTGCTCCCATGGCACCTGCTGGCGCTGATCCATTTGGTGCTCC
>JBGGMQ010001077.1:0-6661 GCA_041287975.1 Verrucomicrobium sp.
AGATCAAGGGCCTGGCGGAATGGGCCTTGCGTGAGCCCGAGAGCATCGAAGTGGGTCTGCGTTTCTCCCCCGCGGAGACGGTGAGCCACTACATGTATCCCGTGGCGAGCGACCAGCGTGAGGAGTTGCTCCTGGCATTGCTGCAGAGCACGGAGTTCCACAGTGTGATGATCTTCACCCGCATGAAAGTGCATGCGGACCGGCTCTTCGCTGCCATCCAGCAGACTGGGAAATACAAGGTCGCCGTGATGCACTCTGACATCAATCAGCGCGACCGTGAAAAGGCGCTTCAAGGTTTCCGTGATGGCGAGTTCGATATTATCGTAGCCACTGACCTGGCGGCTCGCGGCCTGGACGTGAGCGGTGTGACGCACGTGATCAACTACATGGTGCCGGAGAATCCGGAAGACTATGTGCACCGCATCGGTCGTACGGGTCGCGCGCAGAAGGAGGGCGATGCCTTCACCCTCTTTGCCGCAGACGAGATCTCCTATGTGCACTCCATCGAGCGCCTGATCGACCAGAAGATCGAGCGCCGGAAGCTGGACGGCTTCAAGTACAAATTCACCACCGTGCTCGACAACGAAGACAAAGCCAAAGCCATCATGACAGGGCGGAAGACTGGCAAAAGACGTCGGTAGGGCGTCTGCAGGGCGTCGGTAGGTGCTGGGAATTTTGAAAGCTGGCACTCTCCGTTTGAGTTGCGTGCCAGTAGTCAGTGCGTCAGTGGGCAGTGCGTCAAGGTGTTGGACGATGTCTGGCCCTTGCAAGTGACACCGGCTTCCAGCCGGTGCGAGCCACTGGCGTCCCGACCAGTTCAGTCGCAGTAGGACAGGTTTCCAACCTGTCGGCATGGCAGGATTGCATCCTGCTTTGCTCCAATCGCATTCTGAGACGCCTCCGATCCCCAACCTGGGAAAATCCCTGGTTTCTCCAATCCCCAATGGATTCTGGGGCGAATTTGTCAGTTCTGTCAGATTGAGCCGTTAGGAATCGACGATGCTTCGTCGTGATCTTCTGGCCAAAACTGCCGCATTGGTGTCCAGCCCGCTGGCTTTTCCGGCCGTAGTGAGGTGTGCCAATCCAAATTCCTTTCTCCAGGTGGCATGCATCGGGGTGGCGCGCATGGGTGGAAACACGATGCGGAGCGTGTCTCAGCATCCGAAGGTCCGGATCGTGGCGCTCTGTGACCTGGATGCCAGGCATATGAGAGAGGGTGCGCGGGAGTTCCGCCAAGCCTCGCAGCACACCTGCTGGCGGCAGATGCTGGCGGATCATGCGGATGAGTTTGATGCGGTGACGATCGGCACGCCGGATCACATGCATGCGCCTATGGCGGTGACGGCTCTACGGCAAAAGAAGCACGTGTATCTGCAGAAGCCCATGGCTCCGACCATCCATGAGTGCCGGGTGATCGCCCAAGAATCAGCCAAGGCGGGAGTGGTGACGCAACTGGGGAACCAGGGACGCTCTTCAATCGACGGCCGGATGATGGTGGAGTTGCTGCGAACCAAAGCGGTGGGCCCGATCAAGGAAGTGATCCTCTGGGAGAACAAGCCGCTCAACTGGTGGCCCGAGAACACCCGCCTGCGGAAGCGCCCTGATCCCGTGCCAGAGGGGCTCGACTGGAATGGCTGGGTGGGAGTGCGGGAGGAGCGCCCGTATCACGCAAAAACATACCACCCGCAAACGTGGCGAGCCTGGCGGGACTTTGGCGTGGGGCAGTTGGGGGATATGGGTTGCCACCACTTCGACAGCACCATGGACGGCCTCGGGCTAGCCGTGCCGAATCGCGTGTGCCAAACGCACACACAAGAGGCAGGCGAGAGCCTGTGGGCCACGCACCGTCGGGTGGAGTTCGAGTTCACAGGACACGAGGGGAATGACCGCGTGCAGGGGAACACGCTGAAGCTTACTTGGTATGATGGCGACCTGCTGCCCGACAAGAGTCAAATCCCCCTGCCCAAGGGTATGAAGGAGATCCCGCAATCAGGCGGTCTGTGGGTCGGCACGAAGGGCTCCATCTTCAAGCCCTACGCCGTGCAGCCCTTTGTGATGCCGGAGAGCAGTTTCCCGCGGGAACGATATCCGCGAGATCTGGCTCCGCAGAACCACTACCATGACTGGGTGGATGCCATCCTGGGAGGCAGGAAAGCCTGCTCAGACTTCGAGCACGCGGCCAAGCTGACGGAGACGGTGCTCGTGGGCACCCTGGCAGAGCATGCCGCCGACCAGTGGTTGGAATGGGATCGCGCGGCCATGCACGTGACGAATGTGCCTGAAGTCAATACGCATGTGCAAAGGAGCTACCGGGATGGTTGGAAAATTGAGGGGTTGGGGTGAGGATTCCGTGTGAGACGGGCAAAGGTGGCGTACTTGGGCATTGCACTCCATAGAGGCAAAGCGTTAGACTGGTTCAGCACATGGATCCACAAACTCGGGACTCCGTTGAACCAACTTCTCCACCCTTGCCCCCCATGCTCTTCTTTCGCTCTGATCGGCTCTATGAAGCAGCGGCCCAGTCCCCCGAAAAGGCAGCGGCACTTCTCGTAAGGCTCCGGAAAGCCAGGCGCAGTGCATTCATCTGCGGAGCGGGGCTCGGTCTGCTCGGCCTTGGCGGAATCATCCCAGTTATGTTCATCCTCTCAAACGCATTGTCCCCAGTGCCAAGCCCCTGCCTGGAGTGGTGTTTAGCCCACTATCCTCTGATCCTGATGGTGGCTGGCGGACTGACCATGGCGATGTACCTCCAGGTGATGATGTGCCTAAATCTCGACTCCGTGGTGAAAGTGATGATCCTTTTTGAAAGCAAACCGAAGGAGCTTGAAAGGGTTACGAGCTCTGCGGCAGAATCTTGAAAAATCATGGAATCCGACTTGCGTTTCGATCCTGAGACCATGCGAGCTCGCGGCTATGATCCAGGTGCAGTAGAGGTAGCCCGTCAGGCAAGGTTGGCCAATGATAAAGCGGCAAGCCTGATCGAGAAGATCGAAGCTGCTTTCGTTAACATTCCCCGACCGAGGATCACATTGAGAGTGGCACGAGGCTTTGACGACGAGTGGCACCTGTCCGAGGAAAAGGGCCGTGAGTATGCCTCTCAAGATCCTGAGTTGGACTGGCGGGAAGTGTCCGACATCAAGATTGAGACTTACCAGGAGTATTTCACGTTCGGCGACGATGAAGGTCGCCGATTCTACCTCCCCGCCTTTCTGCGGCACTACCTTCACGAGTTCCCTTACTGCGGGCACGATACCGTGTACTGGGCTTGCACCAAACCGGAGCAGTTCGGAGCACTGACTTTGGAGCAAACTGAATGTGTGAAGGAGTTCATGGAACTGTGCTATGAGTTCCGCGAATTGAGCAGGTGAAAACTGAAAACTAACAGGCAAGTGACCTAGAAGCGGGGACGCTTCTTCCACACTGGCCCGGGGAGTTCAGGAAATTAGAGAGTCGAGGAGTATCAAGCGTTTCGCCGTGCATGGCGGTCGCGCAAACACAGACCGCCACTCCCCGTTGGGGTGCTCTTGTCCCTAATCCCTTTCCCCTTATCCCTCTCCCACTTATACCCAATCGTGGAGGGCACGCAGCTTGGCGTGGGCCGCCCCGCGATCCAGGAGCTCCTCGGCCAGGGCGCGGCCTTGAGTGAGGTCTGAGGCTTTGCCAACGATGACGAAGCCAGCGGCGGCATTGAGCACGGTAAGATCGCGGCGGGCTCCTTTGATCGTACCTGCGAGCACGCCTTCCAGAGTGTTTGCGTTCTCAGCGGCGATCCCCCCCTCCAACTCCTGAAGTGAACCCCTGGAGAAGCCATGGTCGGCCGCATCCATCTCAAATTGGGTGATCTGACCGTCCTTGAGCCTTGCGACAACATTCGGCGCCAGGGTGGACAACTCGTCCATGCCACGTCCGTCGCCGGTGCGGCCGTGGACCACCCACGCCGCCTTGCGTCCGAGCTGGAGCAGGATGTCCGCGAATGCGGGCACGAGCTTCTCGTCGAACACGCCTACCAGTTGGTACGGAGGGCGGGCCGGATTCATGAGCGGGCCGAGAATGTTGAAGATGCTGCGCTGCCCTTCCGCAGCGAGCAGCTTGCGAGCGTCGAGCACAGCCTTGAAAGCCGGATGATAAATCTGGGCGAAGACGAAGCCGAGACCGACCTCCCGCACGCAACGCGCGAGTTCCGCAGGGGGCAGGTCGATTTTGACCCCCAATGCCTCCAGGACGTCGGCCCCGCCACTTTTGCCGGTGATGCCACGGTTGCCATGCTTGACAATGGACACACCACCCGCAGCGAGGATGAACATGGCCGTACTGGAGACGTTGAAGAGGTTCAACTTGTCGCCACCAGTGCCAACCACATCCAGCATGGGGCCTGAGAGAGTTTCGGGATCGATCCCAGGGGAGATGGAATGCTCAAGGAACTCTGTCACGAACGCAGCAATTTCCGAGGGGGTCTCCCCTTTTTTGGCGAGCGTGCGCAAAAATGACGCCTTGCAGGTGGCCTCAGGTTCAGGATCGAGAAGGAATGCGGCCGCCTCCCGGACCTGGGCACGGTTGAGATCATTGCCTGCTTTCAAGTGGGTCTCCAAATCTTGCATACGGAGATTCTGGGACAGTGAAGTGGAGCGCTCAAGCATCAATCGCGTCAGCTTCGAGATACGTATTCCATTTGTGCAGAAATGCCTGTGGCCGCTTGCCATTCCGCCCTTCGGCGGATAAGCTGCGGCGGAGGCCATTCCCCCTTTCCCGCCATGAATCTTGACGAGAACAAGCCCGAGTCCTTGAGTGGTTCGCTGCTGGTGGCTTCGCCATCCCTGCGGGACCCCAACTTTTTTCATACCGTCCTGTTGCTCGCCTCCCATAATACGGAGGACGGGGCGTTCGGGTACATCTTGAACCGCCCGCTGGACAAACGCGTGGGGGATCTGCTGGATGACAAGGATCTGGGCCGACTGGGCGAAGTGCCTGTTTATCTTGGTGGCCCCGTGGGTACCAACAAGCTTTCCTTTGCCGCGCTGAACTGGAACACCAAGAAGCGTGAACTCCGCATCCAGACCCACCTCTCCACCGAGCAGGCGATGAAGGAAATCCAAAAAGGTCGCGTGGTGCGCGGCTTCGTAGGGTATTCCGGATGGTCTGAGGGCCAGTTGGAGAATGAACTGGAGCAAAACTCCTGGATCACTTGCGCTCCCCTTTCGAAAATCGTCAGCCACCAGCCACCGAGTGACCTGTGGACGACGGTGCTGGATGATCTGGGGCCGTACTACAAGCTCCTCGCCCGCATGCCAGCTGACCCATCTCTGAATTGAAGCAGGGTTAGATCGAGGACTTCGACTTCTCGCAGTACAAGGCAATACCGTCAGCCCCCATGCTCGTGGGGTTGGCGGCTTCATACCGGGACCACTCTGACTCCGTCGCACCGGCTTGCATGGCGGATTGATGCTCGGCCTCAAGGAAGGCCTCGCGGAGATCCCAGCCTCGAAGCCCCTGGTCCAGCAGACCCTGCACCAGATCGTGCACTTGGTGGACGCGCAGGCTGTAATTGGCAAGATGCTGTGCGACGTCTGTGACCTCTCCAAAGTGCGTGAGGAACAGCCTGGCAAATCCATGGGAATGCAGACGCTCGAGAGATTCATCGTACGCCACAGGGTCGAACTGGGGCGGGGCAGCCGTCACACTCAGGTAGTCGCAACCCGGCAACCGCATTCCCGCAACATCGCCGGTGAAGCAGACGTCCCCACACGCAAAGGCATGGTGATGTCGGGCATGGCCGGGCGTATCGAGCGCGGTGATGGATGTCCGGCCCAGCTTCACTGAGTCGCCATCATTGAGCACGACCACGCGTTCTGCAGGGGCAGCCAGCATCTCTCCCCAGAGAGATTCCATTCGGTCACCATAGATCCTCTCCGCGCTGGAGATGAGCTTGGAGGGATCGATGAGATGAGAGGCACCGCGAGCATGAACATACACCGTGGCCCCCTGCTGAGCCCACCACCCTGCGGCACCAGCGTGATCCAGATGAATGTGGGTCACTAGCACCTTTCGCACCTCCACCGGATCAAAGCCCAAGGCTTGGATACCCTGAATGAGCTTCGGCAAGGTGGCGCCAGGGCCTGTCTCGATGAGCGCCAGTTCACCATCGGACTCGAGAAGATATGCCGCAATGAGGTGAGGCATCCCTTGGAAATGGAGGTCGATGGTGTGGACTTGGAAGGGGGCGATGCCTGGCATGACTCTGGGGAAGAGACGCGGGAATGCTAGCGACGCAACTTCGATTCAACCCCAGAGATGCAGAGGCACAGAGACTGATTTCCAGACAGAATTATCGGAATTTACAGAATTGGGCTGTGAGGCTTTGTGGTGACGCAGTGCGCCTGGTCTATTGTACAAAACGTTCCTTCCAGTTCGCATGATCAAAGCGATAGCCAAGCCACTACCGCATCGACTCGAATCGCTTCTTCAGCAGCGACTTTTGGGTGGCTCCATCTAGCTTTGCCTGGGTCTCAGCAACCCACTTCTGCTCGAGTGCATTCTTGGTGGGCCGTTGCACTTGATAGTAGACGCCAAATTTCCCAGGAGCCAGGTTCTCGGAAAGCTTGAAGGCGGCGGCATCGTCGGTGACGTCGTGCTGGGTTTCGTCCACGGTTTCAAAGGTGCCGCC
>JBGGMQ010001078.1:0-2866 GCA_041287975.1 Verrucomicrobium sp.
GAACAATCTGGGCATCTATGAAGTGAACTCCTTTTTCAAAGAGAGCGATGACACCTGGCGTCGGCTCTTTGAAGTCAACATCCTCAGCGGCGTGCGGCTCTCGCGAGCCTATCTGGAGAAGATGATCGCAAAGAACAGTGGCCGCATCATTTTCATCTCCAGCGAGTCTGCCCTCTCGCCACCGCCCGACATGGCCGCCTATGCCGCCACCAAGTCCATGCAGCTCTCGCTCTCACGGAGCCTCGCTGAGTTGACCAAGAACACCGGCGTCACCGTGAATACCATCCTCCCAGGATCAACCATGACGGAAGGCGTTGCCAAGATGGTACAGGAGCTCTTCCCAGGCCTGAGCGCCGAGGATGCCGGGCGCGAGTTTATGAAACGCGACCGACCGCTCTCCATCATCAGCCGCTTGATCAAGCCTGAGGAAATCGCGGACATGGTCGCCTTTGTCAGCAGCCCTCGTGCCTCCGCCATCAATGGGGCAGCACTCCGTGTGGACGGTGGCCTGGTTCACCACATTGCGTGACCCTAAACTCGCGGCCCCCTGTAGCGATGAAGTTTCATGCCCCTTTCCGCGTATGGAAAGGGCATGCATCTTCCTCAAGCTTTAACCCTGACCACTGCCATCGTCGTGGGGTGGGTTGCAACCTGCCACGGCCAGGAGGCCAAGGAGCGACTTGTCCGGAACACTGAGGCTCTCAGCCCAGAACAGGAGTTGGCCACGCTCAAAGTGCCGGAGGGGTTCCAGGCGCAGCTTTTTGCGGACGATGCCCAACTGGGCGGCAAACCGATCAACCTGGCATTCGATACCCAGGGCCGACTCTGGGTGACCAGCACTCGCGAGTACCCCTACGCTGTCCCCAAGGACCGGTGGGAGAACGAGGGCACCCGTGCCAAAGGGTCGAGGGATTCCATCCGGGTTCTGGAGGACCTCGATGGGGACGGTCGTGCCGACCGGGTCACCGTGTTTGCCAATGATCTCAATATCCCGACAGGAGTGCTGCCCTGGAAAAAAGGCTGCATCGCCTGGAGCATCCCCAACATTGTTTACTTTGAGGACTCCAACGGGGACGGCGTTTGCGACAAGCGTACGATCCTCTTTGGCCCTCTGGGGTATGAGAAAGACACGCACGGAATGATTTCCAGTCTGCGTCTGGGGCTGGATGGCTGGGTCTATGCCACGCACGGCTTCTCCAACACGTCTCACTTCAAGGCCCGGGATGGCTCCACATTGGATCTCACCAGCGGCAATGTTTTCCGGTTCAGGCCGGATGGTTCAAGGGTAGAACGCTGGACGACAGGTCAGGTGAACCCCTTTGGACTGGGCTGGGATTCATGGGGCAACCTTTACTCTGCCGACTGCCACAGCTCGCCCATCTACCAGCTCATGCCGGGCGCTTGCTATCCCAGCTTTGGCCGCCCTCATGAGGGCCTCGGTTTTGCCCCGGTAATGTGTGAGCACGCCCACGGCTCCACGGGAATTGCGGGAGTGGTGTACCTGGATCAAAACGTCTGGGGACCGGAATGGAACGACCGCATGCTCGTGGGCAACCCTGTGACATCCAAGGTCAATCAAGACCACATCACCTTCACGGGCAGTACTCCGAAGGCGAACGAGGAGCCGGACTTCCTCGACAGCATCGATCCATGGTTCCGTCCTGTGGATCTGCACCTGGGGCCTGACAGTGCGCTCTACATTGCCGACTTCTACAATCGCATCATCGGCCACTACGAAGTGCCGCTGGACCATCCCGGACGGGACCGCAACAGCGGGCGCATCTGGCGGATTGCGAAAAAAAGTATTTCCAGAACCCTCGTCAGCGCGAGCCTGCGAGACGCCTCATTAGAACAAATCGTGGCAGCGCTGGGTGATGAAAACCTGACTCGGAGAGGGCTCGCTCTACAAATGCTCACTGACAGTCTGGAGGGATCCAAGAAAGCGGCAGTTCAGAAGGCGCTGGACGCTGCGCAGCCAGTGAATGCCATTCACCGTGCGCTGATCGCCCGTCTCACAGGAGAGGCTCCTGCGCCCACAGACTCTCCTCTGGAAGCCACGCACAAGGCCATGGCAACAATTGACGGCCGCATGCCGGACTTCCGCCATCCTGATCCCAGAACTGCCAAGGCAGCGTTGTTGCAAATTCCTTTTGCCACCGCCGTTCCAAGGTTCGAGGAACTTTTACCCGTGCGGGCCCGGATCCTGCCAGGAGACGCCACGCTCAAGCATGCCTGGATGCTCGCGCTGCGCAGCGTGCTGCAGCGCACGACGGATTGGGACTCGCTGCCCAGCCTCTCACTAGCCGACGGTGCCGAAGCTGACTTGCTGCAAGTCGCCACCAGCATCCCCAGCCCGGCTTCCGCCAACTGGTTGATCCAGCGGCTTCAAAGACTGGGCAACCCGGAATACTTCCAGAACATTGGCGATCTGAACTACCTCCTGGTGCATGCGGCCCGCTATGCTGCTCCTGAGCGGGAATCGGAGCTGGTGGCCCTGGCGCAGAAGAACCAGCCAGAGGCGCTTGATGCCCAACTAGGCCTCTTCGCGGCGACTGTTGAAGGCCGCAAAATGGCGGGCCAGAAGCCAGGACCGGCCGTGCAGACATGGGCGGCGGCTCTGCAGTCACGGCTGGCATCCTGGATGAAGGAAACGACGTACTCAGGCTGGGAGCGCCTGCCATTCCCCGGCACCCCTTCGCCAGGAGCCAATCCGTGGTTTCTACAAACCCGCTCCTCGGCCGACGGTAAGAAAGACAGCTTCGCCTGCTCCAATCCACCGGGTGGCGAGAAACTCACGGGCATCTTGCGCTCGGCACCCTTCGATCTTCCCGACCGCCTGACCTTCTGGGTCGCAGGTCACCGCGGG
>JBGGMQ010001079.1:0-2945 GCA_041287975.1 Verrucomicrobium sp.
CCCACCATTTGTGGATATTATTTATCCATTTTGCCCTTCGTTGCGAAAGTAGCTCCGCCATGCAAAGCCCGTAGAATAAGGGTTCGGGCACTTGTTGCTCCATGTGGCACATAAATTGCCCATGGGCCACGTGCACAAACATGCAACCCGCCCTCCACTCCATTCGTCACGCACTTTTTTGTGCGATGACGGGCGTGTGCATGGCGGCTGGAGGCGCCGAACCGCCTCTTGAAGAAGAGGACAAACACAGGGATGCCCGATCGCCGCGACGCGCGACGGAACTGAACACCAACCCCGGGGCTGGACCTGGCCGCGAGATTTCGAATCCGCCTGCCGTCACTCCTGAGAATGCTTCCGACGCCCTGCCACAGGGTCGGATGCCAGACATGGGTTCCGGGTGCGCCCCAGCGACAACACACATCCACGAGCCAGTGGATGAAGGCGGCAATGCCGCCAACCCGTCAACCCATGAACTTTGCGCCCTCCGAAGGCGCGCCACACAGCATCCGCCACCCTGTATTCGAGATCCGGAGCCCCCCGGATCTGACGAACGCGGGCAGTCGCATGCGCTGCAAGATTTCTCCCTAGTCGAAGGGGCGTTGGCCCCTCGTCGGTATCAGCTTCGACCAGGAGAAATCGAGCCAGGTGTGTGTCTCCATTTTGGTGCCCGGACTCAGCGGTGAGTCGGGCATGCAAATACCCGAGGGATGAACTCTGCCCAAGAGCGCGTCCCAGGGCCAATGAACCAGACAGCAACAACCAAACTCGAATGAAACTCACACGTAAACTGGCTTCGATGCTGGCCGTACTCGCGGCTGGCTCCGCCATGGCGGCCACTCCCAGTGCCACACTCCCCACCGTGGTGGTGAACTCTACACCACCGCAGACCTCCACAGGCTCCTCCCTGGCAGAGGAGGCCCTCGTGGGCCCCTACAACCAGCCAGAATGGACGGGACATCGTCGCTTCAGCACCACCCGCGTCTACCTGCAAAGGCAGCCTTGGGAAGTGGGCTTTGAGCAGTGGTGGCGCGTCCGCCAGTATGATGACGCTCCGGAAAAGCACCTCCTCATCGAAGAGATCGAGATCGGCCTCCCCTACCGGATGCAGCTCGACCTCTACTATGACTGGGTGCATGAAGAGGGCGAAACGCTGAACAAGGACTTCGCCGTCGAACTGCGCTGGGCCCTTGCTGACTGGGGTGTGCTCCCCTTGAACCCCACCCTGTACGCAGAGTACAAGTTCACCGATGACGACTACGGCAGCGACGTCTATGAGCTGAAACTCCTCCTGGGTGATGACTTCGGACCACGCCTGCACTGGGGCCTCAACCTGGTTTATGAGCGTGAGACCGACGGCGAAGAGGCCCAGGAATTCGCAGTCACCCAAGGGATCAGCTACACCATCATCGACCAGATCCTCTCCGCAGGTCTGGAAATGCAGTTCAAATACGAAAACGTGGCGGGTGAGCGCGACAACGGCGAGCACAAGTTCCAGATTGGGCCTTCGATCCAGTGGCGCCCCACTCACAACAGTCACATTGACCTCGTGGGTCTCTTTGGTTGCACGGACGAGTCCCCCGACTTCGAAGGGTTCGTCGTGATCGGCTTCGACTTCGGCAGCCTCAAAGGGGGTGGTGAAGACCACCACTACAAGCCGGTGTCCGGCTTGAGGAACTGATTTCAGTTCATGCGTTGTGTGGCGCCGCGTTCCTGCAGGGGGACGCGGCGTTTTTACGCCCGGATCAGCAGATCAGTAGTTGAACAGATCCTTCACACGGAACTGGCGCTCCAAAGAGCGGTTCCTGGACAACAAATTGAGAGTCTCGGTGATGCGCTCCTTCATCTTTGGCGTCAACCGCCGGCCTTTGCGGGCGCGCTGCATGGCCTTGTGCGTCAGCCCCTCTGGACAAAGCGCGACCACATCGTGATTGATGAGCTCCAGTTCCAGCATGGTGGCATCCAGCGGCTGGGTGCCGAGATTGAGTTCTTTTTCGACGCTGGGTGCTGACTGGACGGTTTCGGACATGGGAGGGCTAACCTACCTTAGAAAACCGTCCTGTCCACCGCTCCGTTGCTTGACAAAGCAGGCACACCCTGCGGGTAAACGTCCATCCCCCTCTGGACACTTTCCTTGCATCTGCTATTTGCCATGTCTCCATTTGCTGCACCCATGACCCGCGTCCTCCTCACCACTACCTCCTACCAGGACACTCCTGGCGATCACCACGCCCTTCTTGAAAGCCAGGGCTACGATGTGCAAAGGGAGCGCGGACCGCTGCCCGAAAGCCGGATGCTGGAGCTGGCGGGCGAATTTGACGCCTTCCTCTGCGGCGACGACGAGATCACCCAGGCGGTTTTGGACAAGTCCCTGCCCCGCTTGAAGGTCATCAGCAAGTACGGCATCGGCTTGGACAAGATCAATGTGACGGCCTGCACTGCCTCCAAACTGCCCGTCCTTTTCACTCCCGGCGTGAACCACACCACGGTCGCGGAGCACACCTTCTGCCTCCTCCTGGCGCTGGTGCGCAATCTCGTGGACTCCGCCAATGCCGTCCGCAACGGCCAGTGGAAGCGCGTGACGGGGCATGAAATCTGGAACAAGAGCATCGGCATCGTCGGCCTGGGTCGCATCGGTCAAGAAGTGGCCAAGCGCGCCATTGCCTTTGGTATGAAGGTGCACGCCCTGGATCCCTACTGGCCCGAAGCTTTCGCCACCGAAAATGGCGTGACCCGTCATGAGAAGATCGAGACGATGCTCCCTGAGATTGATGTCTTGAGCCTCCATGCCAACCTTAGCGAGTCCACCCGTCATCTCGTCAACGCCGAGCGCATCAAGCTCTGCCGCAAGGACCTGCTGGTGATCAACACTTCCCGTGCCGAGCTGGTCAACATGCCCGACATCATTGCGGCGCTCGATGCTGGCACCGTGGGCGGCTATGCCACCG
>JBGGMQ010001080.1:0-2628 GCA_041287975.1 Verrucomicrobium sp.
TGGGTGTGGGAGCACGGAGCAGGAGGGCGCTTGAAAAGTGAGTCCAAACTTCAGCCTTGCAGCAGGGACTGGCCACCGTCGATGTAGACTTCAGTCCCGGTGATGTGCGAGGAATACTCCGAGGCAAGATACCAGACCAACTGAGCAACCTGTCCAGCGGACCCGGCTCCGCCTCCTGTCAGGGGGACAGTACCAGAGGGGAATTCGACGGGAATGCGGAGATCTTCGAGGTCCCTGCGTTCCGTTGAATCATCAATCTTGCTCTCGATGGCCCCCGGGCAGATGACGTTGACCCGGATCTTGTGGCGGGCCAGCTCCAGCGCCAGCATTTTGGTCAAGGCTACCTGGGCCGCCTTGGAGCAGGCATATGCGGTGGCACCAGTGTTGCTGAAGATGCGGGTGCCGTTGATGGAGGCAGTGACGATAATGGAGCCACCTGAGTCCTTCATGTAGGGCACCGCATGCTTGAGCGTGAGAAATGTCCCTTTGAGGTTGATTGAAATAGTTTTGTCCCAGTCCTCTTCTTCAATCTGGTCGAGGGGAGCCCAGAGTCCGTTGATCCCGGCATTCGCGAGCAGGATGTCAATCCGACCATGCAGAGCGGCAGCCTCAGCCATGGCGGCTTTGATCTCTCCGTTCTGGGAAACATCTGCCAGCAGCGGCTTTGATTCACCACCGTGGTGTGAAATCTCGTCACACGTTTGGTTCAACTCGTCCATGGAGCGCCCAATGGCGAGGACGGAGGCTCCAGCATACGCCAGAGTTTTGGCGGCAGCTTTCCCAAGGCCGGATCCTGCTCCAGTCACGACCGCCACTTTACCGACAAGAGTGTCTTTCATTGAGCTCACGACAGAGCTTCGCCCCGGCTGCACACGATGGACGTTACCAAGATGACGAGCCGCAAGAAAAACCAAACCCCCGGTTCCTGAGCAGTGAAGCAAGTTCACTGACGAAACCGGGGGCCGGGGTCCAGGACAACGCTGGAGCTTGGTACGTGCGTACTTACTTATGTGCCTCCTTCGAAGCTACATCGGGGTTAGTACTTGGCTTCAAGCGCCTTGGCCTGCTCCAGGTGGGCCTTGAGCGAAGGAAGAGTCTTGTCGACCCAAGCCTTCAACTCGCCGTCCTTTGAGTCCTTGGAAGCTTCTTCAAAGTGGGAAACGGATTTTTTGTGGCTGGCGATGAGATCCTTTAAAAACTCTTTGTCAAAGGCCTTGCCGCTCTGGCGTTCGAGGTCCTGCACTTTCGTCGCTGCATCAGCTGGTGCTGAGGAGGAGAGATCCACCCCCTTTGCAGTGGCGAAGGTTTTGAGTTCGGCATTTGCGGCAGTGTGATCCTTGATGATCATTTCAGCCAAAGCTTTCACTTCGGAGTTTTCAGCTTTCTTGGCACCGATTTCGGCGACTTTCACTTCACTTGCGCCGTGCTGAGCAGCCATTTTTACGAACTTTTGATCAGCGGTGTTAAGAGCACCGGCATCAGCCGCAGGGGCTGCAGTGATCATGGCGAAACCAGCAGCGAGTGCGAGGGCGAGGGTAGGGAGCGTTTTCATTGTAGGTAGCTTGTTTTAATGTTGCCAGGCAACATAAGAGAATCGGGAAGCCGATGTCATCCGGTTGGAATTAGTTGGATTTGTTTCATTGATCTCAGGCCGCTTTTTCAACATCCACGTTAAGTTCCCGTTGCAGAAGAACAAACACGGCGGCCTCCTCGGGGCGAAGCTGGCGCAGAGATCCTCTCACCTTCATGGACATACGTTGCTTGACCGTTTCAATCGTTGCCCCTTGCAAGTACGAATTGAGAATTCCGGGATGCACGTAGCATTTTCTGCAAACTGCGGGGGTATTGCCCAACATGGAGGCGACGGACTCGATGGCCGTAAGGATGTTTTTCTTTGCCTGAGCCTGCGAAGTGAAAACCTCAAACTCCCTGAGGGCGAGCGCGGCGAGGACGGTCCCCGCCCAGGTGCGAAAGTCTTTTGCTGTGTACTCCTCCCCGGCAATGGCACGAAGGTAGTCGTTCACATCCTGCGACGTGACATCTCGAACTTCGCCCTCTTCGTCTTCATAGGCGAACAACTCCTGGCCAGGGAGATCCTGGCAACGGCGCACTGTCTTCGCCAGGGCTTTGTCCTGCACGTTGATCTGGTGGCGTTTGCCGCTTTTGCCCATGAAGGAGAAAGAGATCCCTGCCCCCTTCACTTTAACATGCCGGTTGTGCATGGTCGTGAGGCCGTAGGAGCCGTTCTCACGAGCATACTCGTCATTCCCAATACGGATCAAAGTAGTCTCCAGCAGGCGGACGACCGTGGCGAGAATCTTATCCCGGGACATTTCCTTGCGCTTGAGGTCACGGTTCACCCGACGTCGGATCTTGGGAAGTACTTTGGCAAAGGACAGAATGTGATGGAATTTGGTGTCGTCCCGCTGCGCCCGCCAGCCGGTGTGATAGCGGTACTGTTTCCTGCCACGTGCATCCCGGCCAGTAGCCTGCAGGTGCCCATTCTCCCAGGGGCAGATCCAGACATTTTCCCAAGCGGGAGGGATGGCCAATGCCTTGATGCGTGACAAGATGCCCGCGCTTTTGAGGACTTTCCAATCAGCATCGAGATAGCTGAAGCTGGTGCCC
>JBGGMQ010001081.1:0-6881 GCA_041287975.1 Verrucomicrobium sp.
GGGCTTTCAATGCAAATTCAGTCTTTTGATTCATAGGATCGGTTTTAAGCCACGGCATGGGCTCCCATCACACCTTCAAGTGCAAAAAGCTGTTACCGATGTTCTGAACCAGATGTGTTACCCATGTTCTGAACCTGCACCTGAGGCGTGGGCACCCTGGACCAAGGAGTGGAGATCTCCAGGTGACTGGGAAAGGCGAGCAAGAGCGACGGGTACCAGCGGAGGCTAATTCCTTCGCTCACCAAGGCGATTCGGAGATCGCCTCTCCCAGTCGCTGACGCGTACTTCACACTCCAAGCAGGAGCGCACCCTTGTCCAAGGAGTGGCGACGTCCTCGTCGCCGTCGACCGCGACAGGCGAGCGAGAACGATAGATGTCAGCGAAGCCTAACACCTCCGCTCACCAAGGCGACCTGGAGATCGCCTCTCCCAGTCCGCTGTCGCGCCCAGAGTAATTCCGCATTCCCAATTCCGCACTATTTCCCCAAGGGGGTCAATTTGACGTTCTTGATGGCGGCGGTGGTCTGGTAGGTCGTGAAGGACAGGGGCAGGAAGTCTTCGATGGGGCCGGGGCGGACGCCGACCTTTCTCCCGGCGATGTCGACGTCGATCATCTTTTCGTCATCGATCCAGGCGGAAAGATTCTCCGGGGTGACACGCAGTTTGATGCGATACCACTTGTTGTCGGCGAGCTTGCGGAAGTGGCCGGTGGAATTGTCGGAGGCATCCAGACCGTCGATGCTGGAGATGCCTGTGACGCTGCCGCTCCAACCGCCGACGACGAGGGTGGCGCAGGTCTTGAGGCTGCCCACGGGGAAGGTGAGGCCGCAAAAGAAGTCAATGCCTTCCACACGCTTGGCCTCCAGGCTGATCTCATAGTTGGTGACGGGGAGGTCCTTGGCCTTCTGGTAAATGGTGCCAGTGATGGACTCGCCTGTGCCGATGATCATCTCGCCATCTTTGCTGACGGTGACCTCGCCGCTGCCGCCGGAGTCGTAGGCTTTCCAGTCGTCCAGAGATTTACCGTCAAAGAGGACCACTTCCTTGGCGGGTGCCTCGCTCTTTTTCTCTGCCGGATCAGCGCGCAGCGCGGTGGTGCAGGCGAGAGCAAGGAGGAGCGGGGCTAGAAGGGCTTTCATGGACAATGGAAAACGGTGGAGACCGGGGTGGAAGTGTGCTACGAAGCAACCGCCATGAGTCTTCCGAGTCAACTTCCCAAATTCATCGTCCTGGCCCTGATGGGACTTTCCGCCACCCTGCTCTCCAGCTGCAAGACGGTCAAACTGGCCAAGCAGGACAACTATGACTCCGTGGCCTACCGGCCGCAGAACCCGGCCAATGTGCGGGTGAAAGTGAGCCTGAACAAGCAGATGGTCTACGTGTTGGAAGGCGACCGTCCGCTGCTGGTGACGGCCACCTGCGTGGGCACGCCGAGCAATCCGACCCCGAAGGGCAACTTCAAGGTGTACAACAAGATCGAGAAGAAGCGCTCCATGAGCTACGGCTTCTCCGTGCAGGGTAACGCGATCATTCCGGTCAAGGCCACCAACATGCGCGGTGGACGTTATGTGGGCTATCCCATGCCTTACTGGGTGGAGTTCTCCCCCGCCTATGGCTTCCACCAGGGTTATGTGTGGAACATCCCCCGGTCCCACGGCTGCCTGAGACTGCACCACAATGTGGCTGCGAAATTCTTCGCTCTCGCGAGACTCGGCACCCCGGTGAACATCGCCAACAGCCAGCCTGAAGACGACACCATCGGCGCCAAGGCAACCCGCCCCGGCGAAGAACATTATCTTGCTCCTGACCCACCGAACAGCGTACTTATCACTGAGCAAGCCTTCAAGGCTCCGGACAAGCCGCTCTTCGCCAACTGAGCCTGTTTATGAGGCCCGGCTGAGCCCGGACCTCACAGGCCTGACTGGTCACGAAGATCCCCTTTTTCTGCCCAGCCGCTCTTTTCAACGCCCCCCTTCCCTGCTCTTCCCTTACTGCTTTCATGTCTGCCGCTGCTTCACCTTCAGCCCCCACACCTGCTCAATCCAAATCCCGCCGCGTCAACGTGCGCACGCCGGAAGTGATGGAGCGCGTGCAGGCGGAGGTGGAGACGCACTACCGCAGCGTGCTGGTGGAGAATCTGCGGACGGCAGGGGGCTTCATGACCGTAGGCAACACGACGGTGCGTCTAGCGAGAGACTTCGGCTTCTGCTATGGCGTGGAGCGTGCGATTGACCTGGCCTATGCAGCTCGCCGGGTCTTCGCGGACAAACAAGTCTATTTGCTGGGCGAGATCATTCACAACCCTGAGGTCAACCGGCAACTCACCGAAATGGGGATCGTCAGCATCCCCATCAGCCAGCACATGGAGACGGTCTCCAAGCTGGGGCCTGATGACGTGGTCATCGTGCCTGCCTTCGGGGCAGAGACACGGCTCATGAACATCATCAGCGAGCGAGGCTGCCTGGTGGTGGACACCACCTGTGGCGACGTGATGAGCGTGTGGAAGCGCGTGCGTGGCTACGCCAAACAGGGTTTCACGTCCATCATCCACGGCAAGGCGTCTCACGAGGAGACTCGGGCAACCTCCTCCCGTGCCCAAGGTGACGACGGCAAAGGTCACTTTGTGGTCGTGCTAACACTGGATGACGTGGATTACGTCTGTGACTACATTCGGCATGGCGGTGACCGTGAGGTCTTCCTGAAGCGCTTCGCGGGCGCGATGTCGCCTGGGTTTGACCCGGATCTGCATCTGAAGCGCGTGGGCGTGGCCAACCAGACCACGATGCTGAAGTCTGAGACTGAGGAATTGCAGCGCCGCGTGCAAAAGGCTGTGATCGACCGCGATGGCCCGGATGCCGTGCAGCAAAACTTTCAGGTGTTCGACACCATCTGTGGAGCCACTCAGGAGCGGCAGGATTCTTTGTTCGAAATGCTACGCAAGCCGCTGGACATCCTGCTGGTGGTGGGCGGCTACAACAGCTCCAACACCACCCACCTGGTGGAGATCGGCGAGAAAGAGCTCCCAACATTTTTCATCCGCACGGCAGAGCTGCTCAAGAGCTTCACGGAGATTGTTCACTTCGACCTGCACCTGAAGGCCGAGAAGACCAGCTACTCAGAAAAGCTGGCGAGCAAAGAGCCCATTGTCGTTGGCATCACCGCCGGCGCGTCCTGCCCGAACAACTTGATCGAGGACACGATCTTGCGAGTGTTTGAACTGCGCGGCGAGGCACCTGAGTTGGTGAAGGAAGAGGTGGCGCGGGCGGCGGCGGCCCAGAGAACGGGGGGTTGAGAAGTTTTCAGTTTCAAGTTTTCAGCGACTGAGGTCTGGGCACCCTGGACCAAGGAGTGTAGATCTCCAGGTCGCCGATGACCGCGATGGACGGGCAAGAGCGACGGGTATCAGCGGAGGTCAACTTCTTCGCTCACCAAGGCGATTCGGAGATCGCCTCTCCCAGTCGCTGACGCATACTTCACTTCACACTCCAAGCAGGAGCGCACCCCCGTCCAAGGAGCGGCGATCTCCAGGTCGCCGATGACCGCGAAGGGTGAGCAAGAGCGACGGAGACCAGCGAAGCCCAATTCCTCCGGTCGCCCCAGTTGCAACGCTGCATGCCCCTTTGGCATCAACAGATGCAAGAGAGTCCTGGATAGCGCGACTGAACGATTGGGACACTCGAACTACGCTTTCCCCCCCATTCCCAACTCCCACCTCCGGGCAGGTTGTGCTTGCTGGGAGGTCAGATGGGTCTAAGGGTCTACCTTCCCCCCAAATCCACAGAACACCTCACAAACCACCCTACAGCCATGTCCGACATCGCTCTCGCCAAAGGCGAAAAATTCCTCGCTGACAACGCCCAGAAAGAAGGCGTGACCACCACCGCCAGCGGCCTTCAGTACAAAGTGTTGACTCCCGGTACCGGCAAGAGCCCCAAGGCCACCGACACGGTTCTCGTGCACTATCGCGGCACGCTGATCACCGGCACGGAGTTCGACAGCTCCTACAAGCGGAAAGAGCCGATCAGCTTCCCGCTGAATCGTGTGATCGCCGGCTGGACAGAGGGCGTGCAGCTCATGCAGGAAGGTGCCAAGTTTGAATTCTACATTCCCGCCAAACTCGCCTACGGCAGCCGCGGTGCAGGCCGTGACATTGGACCCAATGAAGCGCTGATCTTTGAAGTGGAATTGCTGAAAGTGAGCTGAGCCACCAGGCGGTCGTCCGCCTCAGCTTTCCTGGCATAAGTGTTTGAGGCCACAGGAGTCACGACTCTTGTGGCTTTTTTGTGTTCAGAGCGGTCGGCGGCCTCTGCAAACTTCAACGCAGGGACGATTCGTCATTTTGTCTGCCGGATTCGTGGAGTCTCCCTTGTCGATTTTGCCAATGAAGGAATTCTCATCATCCCAGACACGGATCCCCAGCCGTGCTCAACCCATCCACTGCCATGAAAAACTATCGTCTCTTAACTCTGCTGCTATGCCTCCTGGCGGCTCTGCCTTGGGCAGCGGCTCAGGCACAGGTGACTTACTCCCAGCGTGCCCCCACCGCCGCCGACTTCACTAACCTGGGATCTAATGGTGCAACCTTGACCCTTCACTTCGATTTGCAAGGAAGCCCTGCACAGTCGCCACTGGGGGCGACTTTTTCGATTCTAGTAACGTTCTCCCCGATCGAATCGGCCGACAGCACCCCCCGATCTGATCTCCAGTTTGAATACAAAACGGGCTTCATCCCAGGCATTTACCTCGATTCATCGTCGTCGCTGCAAGTCTCAGATTTGGGAGTGTTTTCGTCCTCCACTGGAGTGCCTGCCACTCTCCCCCCACAGTACACTTTCACCGTGGATATGGGTGACGTACCCGCCACTCCGGGATGGACGATGGAGTCTGACGGATTCGGGATTGGATCATCCGCGCATGGCACCTATCGCCCCTCTGATGGGGCTCAAGGATTGAGCGGTTTGATCGCCCCCTCCCCCTTCTACACGCCTTATGGAAGCGCCGCAGATATTGGCGCCTACTTCCTCACCAACGAAATCAATCCCGCTCTGGTGCTGTCATCGATCAATGTCAATGAGACTTCGTTGGGCATTGTCGCCATGGACATTACTTTCACACCGGTGCCGGAGCCTGGTGGGGCGTTGCTGGTCATGGCGGGGGGCTTGCTGCTGTTGGCCCGTCGGCGCTCGCGGAGGGCCTAAAAGAGTTTTCAGTTTCAAGTTTCAGTTTTCAGCGACTGAACAGTCATTTAGAGCCACGGAGGTAGTTTCCTCTGTGGCTTTTTTGCGTTTACGTACAGGAGTACGCCACAGACTCGGATGGAGTCAGGGGTGCCGCGACTGAAAGCAGGCTGAAGCCTGCTTACTACTTTCAGGGTGGCGGAGATTAAAGGTAGTGCCGGGATTTATCCTGGCATCTGCAGCTTGTGGGCAGCGCGACTGAACGAGTGGGACACTCGAACTACTCAAGCCACAGCGCTGCAGAGGCTCTGTTCGTAGTTCAATCTCTAGATTGCCTCAGTGGGTCTTTCGTGGACTGAGCAACCTGAAGGTTGAACTACGAAAAGCTTCTCCTCGCGAAAAACAACAAAAAAGGCCACAAGGAGCCTGTTGGCTCCTGTGACCCTTTAATAGTTTACTGCAACCTTACTTCACCACGGGACGCAGCACGGCATTGCGATAGTCGATGTTCGTGTGGTCGCCCTGAAGGTAAATCGGGCCGGGCTTGAATTCGTCGCTGGTCATGGCACCGCCGGTGCAGCCGAGAACGGGCTGGTTGTCGATGATGGTCTTGCCATTGAGGATGACGGTGAGGTGGCGGTCGACGAGGGTGATGTCGAAGGTCTGCCATTCACCAATCGCTTTCTCGGCGGCCACGGAGGGAGTGATGCGGCTGTAGAGGGCCCCCATGTTGTGGGAGTCGAGAGGCTTGCCGAAGCTCTCGGCCACCTGCACCTCATAGATGCCACGAAGATAAATGCCGCTGTTGCTGTCCTTCTGCGTGCGGACTTCGAGCTTGAGGTTGAAATCCTCAAAGGCCTTTTCCGTGCGAAGGTTGCCGTTGTGCTTGCCTTTCTCCACGCGGTTCTGCAGGACGCCGTCGACGACGCTCCAACCGTTGTCAGCCTTGGGGTCCATGAGGACCCAGCCGCTGAGGTCTTTCCCATTGAAGAGGGCAACGGGCTCGCCGTACTTCACCTTCGAAAGGTCGGGCTTGGCAGGGATGGCGGGGATGCGCTTGCCGGTGAAATCGCCTTGGGCGAAGGGCTTGCCGTCCGCTTTGACCTTCACGGTGGAGAGCTTCAGCTCGTCGCCACTGAGTTTGCCGGTGATGGTCTCGGTGACCTGCTCTTCGGTCTGGGTCTTGGCATTCTTGGCCTTGGAAAGGCGGATCACCGTGAGGGTGTCATCGGCCACTTTGACCTCTTGAACCGGCACGACGCTGCCGCCGGACCAGAGGATGCTGCCGTTGAGCTTGTCTCCGGCTTCTTCGATGCCAAGCCAGCCGGCATTGCCATTGGGGAGCGTGAGCGCCCAGCGACCCTCAAAGGGGCTCTTGGAGAAGAGGGAACTGCTCGTGGTGGCGACGAGGCCAACGGCGAGCAGGCTCTGAAGGAAAACGTTCCGGGAAGGGATGAAGCGAATCATGGAAAACCTGAACGCCGCCCATCCCCGGAAACTATCGTGAGGTATTGGGCCGGAGACAGGAGTTCTGTCTCCGGTGAAGCCAGGTGGGCACCCCGACGAGGCAGGCTTAAGCTGCGAACTCGGCGATCACCTCGATTTCGACGAGGGCTCCGAGGGGGAGCTTGGCCACCTGGATGGTGGAGCGGGCGGGCTTGTGGCCTTCGAAGCCAGCCTCATAGAGGGGGTTCACCTTTGCAAA
>JBGGMQ010001082.1:0-3239 GCA_041287975.1 Verrucomicrobium sp.
AATGTGCCCGGCAGACATGGCACGTTGCTCAGCCATGATCTGGGTCGCCGAGGGGCCTGGCATCTGGGCGGTGTGCCCGCTGCGGGACTGGCACGCAGTGGTCAGGGCCAGGATGAACACGGTGGCGAGGGCGTGACCGGCAAGACGTTGGGGGCGAGTTTTGAGCATGGCCGCTGCATTTCCATGCACGGGGAGTTGTGACAGCCTGCCGCCACAAAACTCCGCCACACACCTATGAGTATTGTCAGAGGCTCCCTGGAAGCTGGCGCTGGCATTAACGCCACTTGCGCCCCCGCCCGCCTTGCGACATGGAGGAAGCTGCATGCGACTTACCCGTTATCTCCTCGCCCTGGCGGGCGGATTTGCGCTTACCTTTGCCTACCCTCACTGGAACGTGGGCATCGTGGCCTGGCTCTGGATCCTCCCCGTGCTCTACGCCCTTTGGAGTGAGCGCCTCGTCCAGGCGGAAAAGAAAAAGTCCCGTGCCAGGCACGGCTTCAAGGTCGGCTACGTCGCGGGCCTGGCCTTCTTCATCCCCAATCTCGCGTGGGTGCGGCACTCGTCCCGGGTCATCCATGGCGCCATTGGCAATGAGTGGATGGGCTGGGGGCCGGAACTGATGGGTATGGGAGCCGTGGTGGGGCTAAGCCTGTACGTCTCCCTTTACTGGGGCTTCTGGGGAGCCTTCGCGGCCACCATTGCCCGCCCCCGCATCAGCGCGGATGGCAAGCCGACAGATGGCGATACGGGCCAGCTCTTCAGCGTCTCCTTGGAATCCCTTCGGGCCGCCTTCCTCACCGCTGGCATGTGGGTCGCTTGCGAGTGGCTGCGCGGCATCGTCATGACGGGTTTCGGATGGAACGGCCTCGGTGTCGCCCTGCGCCAGAATCTCAGCCTCATCCAGAGCGCAGACATTGTCGGAGTCACTGGCCTCTCCTTCCTGCCGGTCTTCCTCGCTGCCATCGGCTACAACACCGTGCTCAGATTCCGCCAGGAAGTCCGCACTTCAAAGGTCCGCCCGCACGCGGACTTCTTCTGCGCCATCGCCCTGCTCTTGGTGAACTGGGGCTACGGCGGCTATCATCTCTACCGTCCCCAGCCGACGAACACGCAGAAGCTGAACCTCCTCATGGTGCAGCTCAACCTGCCTCAGGGAGAGAAATTCCGCGCCCGGGCTACTGGCGAAGGCGTTGATGAGATCTACCAGAACCTGGCCAAATACACTGACCTCTTCGCCAGCCGCGTGCAGGAGAACAAACCAGAACTCGTCATCTGGCCGGAGAGCGCCCTGCCTTACCAGTTCTACGATCCCAACCACATCCAGTTCCTCAATGATGTGCTAGGCATGGGCGACTTCTCCCTGCTGACCGGGACGGACATCCTGCAACCGGACGAGGCCATGTACACCGGGGCCGCGCTCATGCGCCGGAACTACGACAACCACCAGCTCTATCGAAAAGTCCACCTCGTGCCTTTCGGCGAGTACCTTCCCCTCCGGGAGATTTCGCTGGTGCAAAGCCTGCTGGGCAACGTGCTGCCGGGTGATTTCCAGTTTGGGGATTCCACAGCCCCACTCACGCTGGAGAACCCTTCTGGAGTGCAGATCATTCCCCTGGTGTGCTTTGAAGACACCGTGGGCCGACTCGCCCGCAAGTTTGCCCGTGAAGCTCCTCAACTCATCGTCAACCTGACCAATGACGGTTGGTTCTTGCAAAGCGAAGAGAACGAGGTGCACCTTTCCAACGCGATCTTCCGCTGCATCGAACTCCGCCGTCCCATGGCCCGTGCGTGCAATACTGGAGTCACGTGTTTGATCGACTCGCGTGGCATCATCGCCAGAGGGGCCAAGCTCATGGATTCCAAAGGCAGCGTCTTCACGAAAGGTGTGCTGGCCAAATCCGTGTTGCTGGACAAGGCCCACGGCCTGACCTTCTACGCCCGCTATGGCGATGTCTTCTCCATCGCCATGCTGGCCATCTGTGGCCTGACAATCGTCGTGGCCATCGTGAATCGTCGTAAAACCAAGGCCTTGGTTAAGTCCACCTGAGCAAGGACCAATCGCCTTTGGGGTTGGCAGCAAGAAACCCAAATCCTCATTTCTTGTTCCCCGAAGGGGATGCTGCTACAAGCCCAAGGTTGGACGAGCTTCCAGCGAGTCTACCTTGGGTACGCAAAATCCTGTCCCTACTCCGATGGAGTTGCTGCGGTCTGCCTTCTGCGGCCCCCAAAGTTCTTTGGCAGAGTCATCCCGGCCTTACGGCACCTCATCCGGCGCTGGAGCCAGCGTCGCTGGCGGAGGCGGATCGTTCGTCTTGTAGTCTCTGGCCATCACCCGGATCTGATTGCTGTCCGGCTGAAGCTCCACCCGAAGCACACTGGCGAAGCCCTGGTCACCCTCTTGAAAACTGATGCCTGAACTGCCATCTGGCCGCACCAGAATCGTGTCGTTAAAATCAAGATAGTAGCTACCACCGACGTCGAACTGAAACCGCTTCACATCCATGCGGATTTCAGGTGCGCCGTCTTCCGTGGCAGCGATCCGCGGGGTCAGACTGGAGAAGTTGAAAACACCCGGAGTGACCTCATAGGGGTCCGTCAACAAGGTGCCCCCATCGGCTACAGTCGCATCCAGAGCCGCTACGCGCTGCCCCTTCCGGTTCGTGGAGGGATCAATCGTTTCAGTCGGCCCCTCAACCGCCACCGTACGAGGCCGGACCAACTCCTCCAATTCTGCATCCACCGAGGATGACGCCACTGGGCTTGCCACCACTGGAGCCTTTGCAACCGCAGGAACGTAGTCGGCTGGGATGGAAGTCACCTTGGGCCAGCCGAAGCGATTGGCCCCGGCATACCATCCGACAGCCAGTGCCGCCAATACTGCCAGGACTACCAGAATTGCCGTTCTCACAGGATCAACGTGCGGTGTGTAGGGTGGAAAGGCAATGCTTTTCGGTGCTCCATCGTGCTGGATTGAATCACCGGGACGCCAAGAAGTTGCGGGAGGAGATGGCGAATTGTGGAAGGAAGAAAGTCAGGGGTGAAGGGAGGGAAAAGTTTTAACCACAGAGGCACAGAGAACACAGAGGAGTACCAAACTTCAAAATTCAAAAAACAAAATTCAGCGAAACCTCAAGTCTCAAACCCCATCTTGTTAATCTTATAAAAATCTTGTCAATCCTGTCTAAAAAAAATGCTTCTCCGCCCCATTTCTCTCTACAAAAAGGGCATGAACAACCGCG
>JBGGMQ010001083.1:0-11676 GCA_041287975.1 Verrucomicrobium sp.
CGATCTACTGATAAGAGTAGAGTCATTTTGGAATGACATATGGTTGCCATGGAGCAAGAAACACCAATTCGACTCCGTCAAAAACATCTGGACCCTCCGCAGGCGGGATCAGGCGTTTGATGAATGGTTCACCAATCAAATGAAACACCCTGAATACCCCAAAAATCTTGGCGACATGTACGAGTATGTCATCAGGCTGTCGATCCTTTATCCCGTGAGTGAAATCAAGTAAGCATGACCGGATGGCGCTTCTCTGACATGCACAACCGCCATTGACAGAATCAGCGAGCCCCCCTCTCCGCCCCACAATCCTCGTTCGTTGATCCTTGAACCTTCCTTGAAGTTTCGTGTTTGATACTTGAATATTTCCCTCCTATCCCTCCAACCATTTCTCCACCGCTCTGGCCGAGGGATGAACCGGCACCACCTTTAACACCCTCCGGAGATCTTCTTTCTCAGAGACACTCAAACCATCAGGACCCAGGCTTTGAACTTGAGGAATGGTAAGATACCCGCGGATCACGTAGGCGATCTTGTCAATGGAAGCCGTCCTCACCGCCTCATTTGGGCACTGGGCCAGGACGGCGAGGCATCGCAAAGCCAGCACATCATAACGGTCCTTGTCTTCATGGCGTCCGATTCTTCCCGCCACAGAATTGACAAGACCTTTCAATACGTTCGTATCGCATGCATGACTGCCATGTCGCGGTGCCCGCACCGCATTCGCCAATAGGCCCAACACCGTCTCGGGAGGAAGTTGACTGGCTTTAATCACAGCGACTTCCATCGCAAATCCGCCAACCAGGATGTCGTCATCCTTGGCAAACTCCTTGATCCTCTTTGCGAACTCAGGTTCCCTGGCACCATCATAGATCTCCACCAGCTTGCGCATGCGGGCAACGCTGGCGCTCGCGTCTTCAGGAGTTTTGTGAGCCCAAGTGAAAGCGGCTACGGCCTCGCTGTCATCCGCATAGTGAAGCGTTGCATCCCAACCTTGGGGCACCAAGATACAGGTAAACTTCGTCCCCTCGTTTGTCCACACGAGGTCCAGCCACTTGAAGCTGAGCGATCCAAAGGAATTGAAATAGCAGTAAGGAACACGAATGCTGTCCATCGCACTGCCGCGCAAGGTTTCATTCACCCGAAGAGTCACAATGCCGCGCTGCAAGTTACGGCTCGACGATTCAGGAAAAGTCAAACGCTCGACCTCTGTCGCGAGATAGATCTGAGCGCCTTGGTCGAAAGCTTCCATGAGACTCATGCCCGTAACATTGCGCGTCCTCTGATTTTCCTTCGACGGCACGCCTCCCAACAGCCTCGCGCATCCAAACAACAGCAGAGCGGCGCATACCGAGGTACCAGCTTTCATCGCGGCTGAAGTTTGCATCTCAACTCAGGCTACTTTCCGAACCACCCGACGGCAAGCCGTATTGCGCCTCATCGGTTGGCTCTATCCAACACACTTCCCTTCATCCTCAAAAATCGCTCCCGACCCGACCTCTTCAATTTTGTTAATTCCGTTAATTCTGTCCAAAAAAATCCCAGCACCGTCCTCGCCCTCCGCCCCGGCAAAAGACTAATACGGCTGAAAGCGCCCTTCGGTTTTCTCGATCTTTAGCACCAGCCATCGTTATTCTTTTTTGAATTAACTGCCTCTACGTGAGTCTAATCCTGAGCAACCCCCTCACTGCCATGCGCCTCCCCGATGCCATGCGCCGCTTCCCCTGGTTCTCAGCTGAAGACTGGCTCCATCGCTTCACAGAAGTTGAAGCTCCTCCCGCCCCGGTGATCCCACCGCCGCCCCGCTTGGGGCTCGTCCTTTCCTGCGGCGGTGCCCGCGGACTCGCCCACATCGGCGTGATACAGGTGCTGGAACGCGAGAAAATCCCCATCACTGCCATCATCGGCAGCAGCATGGGAGCTTACGTCGGCACCTTGTGGGCCGCCGGTTACAATGGCGACGCCCTCGAAGTCCTTGCCGCCGAGATCAAAGACCGGCGCACCCTCCTGCGCCTCATTGATCCCGTGTATCCGCCTGTCTCCGGTTTCCTGCACGGGCTCAAACTGCGCCGCCACCTGGAAAAAAGCCTGAACGAACGCACCTTGGCCCAACTGGAAAGGCCCATGTACGTGGTCGCCACCAACCTCGACACCGTCACCTGGGAAGTCATGTCCATGCAGACCTCCGCGGCGGCCGCCGTCCACGTCAGCTGCGCCATCCCAGGTATTGTGGCCCCTGTAACTCTCGACGGGAAACGTTACATTGATGGCGGAGCTTCACAGCCTCTTCCCGTGAACCTCCTGCGAGACTTGATGCATGAAGGCCTGCCTTCAACCCATGCCCTGGATAACCGGGACTTGGGCACCGACACCAAGATCCACGTCCAAGACCGGTCCCCCGTCGATGCCATCATCGCCGTCAATGTCATGCCTACGATCGCGGATCTGGGCAATAGCGATGTCCTGAGCTATCCCCTGCCGCCCGCCACCCCTAAAAGCGTTCTTGGACGCATGTTCTCTGCGGCCAACCGTAAAGCCAACCTCTTTGCCTACGGCAATGTCCTCGATACCTTCAAGCGCTGCCTTACCTCAGCTCAGCTTCGACTGATCGCCGAAGAAGGTGAGCGTGCGGATGTGCTGATCCACCCCTTCATCGAAGACTCGCGTTGGTACGATTTCGAGCACTTCAATCGCTATATTGAGGCTGGCCGCACCGCCGCCGAAGCCGCCCTTCCAAAGATCCTTGATCTGATTCAGCGGCCCACACCTGCCTCGAACCGCGATGCTACTGAAGGAGAAGTGACCATCGACTCTTCCACAGGCCAATCTTCGTCCAAAGCGGGTGCCCGCCAAACCCACCTTCCTGGTTACGTGTAAATCCAACGTGCCCTCCACCTACGCTTTGCCCCTACACATCTCTTTCCACCGCATGATCGAGTCCACTCTGAATTCAAATCCCTCAACCCTCATCAACCATGAAACCATTCCTCTCCTCCCCGCTCTGGGATGCCGGAGCCCCTGAATTCTGGCAAGCCTGGCAACTGCGCCGCTTGCGTGAATATTTGAAGACGCGTGTGCTGCCGTTCTCGACCCACTACCGCGATCTTTTTGCCAGCCTGGACCTGCACCCAGGTGACATTCACACCTTTGAAGACTGGGCCAAAGTGCCCTTCTCCAGCAAGTCCGACCTGACCGTCTCCAAGGAGAAGCAACGTGACTTTGTGCTGATCCCCAATCAAAAGGTGTTGCGCCGCGAACCCAAGGTGATCTTGAACACCGTGTTCCGCGGGATGAGCAACACCCGCGAGAAAATGGAGGCCGAATTTCGCCCCATCCTGCTAACGAGCACCACAGGGCGTAGCGCCGACCCGGTGCCGTTCCTCTACACCAAGCATGATCTCGCCCACCTCGAACTTTCGGGGAAGCGCATCATGGAGGCCGGACGCTCGGACAAAGAGTACCGGCACGTCAATATGTTCCCCTATGCGCCGCACCTTGCCTTCTGGCAGTCGCACTACGCAGGCTTGGGCTTCGGCACCTTCATGATCTCCAGCGGCGGTGGCAAGACCATGGGAACTGAGGGTAACATCCAGCTCGTGGAGCGCATCAAGCCTGATGTGCTCATCGGCATGCCCACCTTCGTCTACCATGTGCTCAGACAGGCTGTTGAGGAGAAACGCTCGTGGCCCTGGCTCAAACGGATCGTCCTGGGGGGTGAGAAAACACCTCAGGGACTCCGCGCCAAGCTCCGTGATCTCTGTGCTCAACTAGGCTCGCTGGGCGTCTACATCATCGGCATCTATGCTTTTACAGAAGCCAAGATGGCCTGGGGTGAGTGCCCAACCCTGCCCCATGAAGGAGCCAGCGGTTTCCACCTCTATCCCGACCTCGGTTTCATCGAACTGGTGAATCCCAAGACAGGTGATCCCGTCCCGGTCGGCAGCCCGGGCGAAATCGTGTTTACCCCGCTGGATGCCCGCGGCACAGTCGTTCTTCGCTATCGCACGGGCGATATCGCCGAAGGCGGGCTGACCTGGGATGCCTGCCCTCACTGTGGGCGGCGGTGCCCACGTCTTCTGGGCCCCATCTCCCGCGTCAGCGAGGTGCGGACACTGAATCTGGACAAGGTCAAAGGCACCCTGGTCGACTTCAATATGCTGGAGCACCTCCTGGATGACCAGCGCGGTCTCGCCGCCTGGCAGATTGAGCTGCGCAAACGGCATGACGACCCCATGGAATGTGACGAGGTCTACCTGCATGTCGCCGCCGAAGGCAACACCAATGAGAACTCTCTCAAGGAGACCCTCAGCCGTCGCTTCCTGGAAGTCACGGAGATGAAACCCAACGCCGTGCTCTTCCACACCGTGGCGGAGATGCGCCAGTTGCTCGGAGTCGGCCGGCTCATGAAAGAGGAAAAAGTCGCCGACCACCGTCAGAAGGAAACTCAGGCATCCGGTTCTTCGAAGGTCTGAGACTGAAGACCTTTGCCTTCCCCCCTGCTGAGCAGCCTCCCGGCTCCTCGCCTCAACCTCAATCCCTTTCCCTTCCTTATTCTATGAACGCCTCTCCTTTGGTCATTCTGGCCGGAGTCCGCACCCCTTTCTGCCGTGCTGGCAGTGCCCTTGCGGACTTCGATGCCGTGGAACTGGGCCGCATGGCGGTTGCGGGTTTGTTTACACGAACCGGACTGGACCCGGCGGTCGTGGATGAAACCATCTTCGGTTGCGTGGCCCAACCCGCTGATGCGGCCAACATCTCCCGAGTCATTGCCTTGCGATCCGGCGTGCCGAAGACCCGTCCCGCCATGACGGTGCACCGCAACTGCGCCTCGGGCATGGAAGCCGTCACCACTGCCCAGGAAAAGCTCACCGCAGGCCAGGGCGAAGTCTTCCTCACAGGCGGCACCGAGAGCATGTCCCAGATGCCGCTGCTTTTCCGCCACGAGGCGGCCATCAAGTTTGCCATGCTCTCGCGGGCCAAGACCATGGGTGGCAAGTTCAAGGCCGCCACCGCCTTTCGTCCCCAGGACTTCATGCCCCTCCTCGCCCTTAAAATGGGCCTCACGGACCCGGTGGCTGAGCTTAACATGGGAGACACGGCGGAAGTACTCGCTCGGGAGTTCGGCATCACTCGAGACGAACAGGATGCCATGACCGTTCGCTCGCACATGCTGGCCGCCAAAGCCCAGGCCGCCCTCCGCGAGGAAATTACGCCTGTTTTCTCAGGTCGCAAAGAAGTGAAGGTCGTGGAGGATGACAATGGCATACGCACCGACATTTCGCCGGCCCGCCTTGCCAAACTCCCCACCATCTTTGATCCGATGACCGGCAGTGTCACGGCGGGGAACTCCTCGCAAATCACTGACGGAGCCGTGGCCCTCCTCACCTGCAGCGAGGCTCGTGCCCATGATCTCGGCGTCCAACCTCTCGGCCGGCTCGTCAGCCATGCCTACACCGGCTGCGATCCAGAGCGCATGGGCTTGGGGCCCGTCAGCGCCATGGCCCTTGCCCTCAACCGGGCAGGCTGGAACCTGAAGGACATGGATCTCATCGAGATCAACGAAGCCTTCGCCTCCCAAATCCTTGCCGTGCTCAAGTGCCTGCGGGATCCCGATAGCGCCCGCAAGGCCGGCTTGGAAGCCCCGCTGGGTGAGATCGATGACGCACAATTGAACCCCCAAGGCGGAGCCATCGCCCTGGGCCACCCTGTGGGCGCCACCGGTGCCCGGCTCATCCTTACCGCTCTGCACCAGTTGCGGCGCACCGGAAAGAAGCGAGCCCTCGTCAGCCTCTGCGTGGGTGGAGGTCAGGGCGGTGCCGTCTGCCTGGAAGCCTTCTAGACGTCGGGCGACCGCCATCTTCTTCAACCCAACCCAACACCCTTCCCAGCCATGGACCTCATCGTACTCGACCCCACTGAAAACCCCTCCGAAGACGCCATGCTCACGGCCCCCATTCGCAAACATTTGGACAGCCACCGCCCCAACGCCTTCCGCAAGGAAGTAGACGCTGACGGCATCTGCTGGCTCACCTTCGACACCCCGGAATCCGCCGCCAATGTGTGGAATCCTCGAACTCTGGATGAGTTCGACTGCCATATCGAAGACCTCCACCGGGATGCCAGCATCCGCGCCTTGGTCCTCCGTAGTGCCAAGGACCGCGTCTTCATCGCAGGTGCCGACTTGAAAGCCGTCCAAACCCTGCCTGATGAGGAACGCCGCAGTCTCCTCTCCCTTGGCCAGGATGTCTTCACCCACCTGGAAACACTGCGGATACCCAAGATCGCGCTCATTCATGGGGCCTGTGTCGGCGGTGGTCTGGAGGCAACGCTCGCGTGCGACTGGCGCATCGCCAGTGACAGTGATGTCACGAGGCTGGGCCTTCCAGAGGTCATGCTTGGCCTCATTCCCGGCTGGGGTGGTTGCACCCGGCTCTCCCGACTCATAGGCCTGCCCAAAGCGCTGGACCTCATTGTGCGGGGCAAGCTGGTCAAAGCCAGCCATGCAAAGAAGCTTGGCATGGTCCAGCATGTGGTGCCTCGTGAGCACCTCGATGCCCTGGCCCGCAAGATCGCTCTGGCAGGCCATCGTCCCAAGCGGCATCACCTGCACCTCACTCAGGCCTGGCCCGTCCCGCAGCTTTTGCGCTTTCAGGCAAAGACCATGCTCTGGAGCAAGTTCCCCTGGATGAGAAATCACGATGCCGCCCCCATTGCGGCCGTGGATGTGATCACCCGCGGTGCTGGACGGACGGCGGAAAAGTCACTCGCCCTTGAGCAGGACGTCCTTCGTCGCCTGACAGAAACGGGCGATGCCCGCCGCTTCATCGATGTCTTCCTCCGCAAAGAAGCAGCGTCCAAGAAGCTGCCCTCTCATCTGCAAGGAGTCCAGGCACCGCCCATCACCCGCGTGGCCGTGATTGGAGCAGGCGTCATGGGTTCAGGCATCGCCTATGCCCTGGCCTGCCGTGGCACCGAGGTGCTCCTGTGCGATGCCAACAACGAGGCCCTGGCCAAGGGCGTCGGCCGCATCAACCAGCTCCTGCATGCGGGAGTGAAGCATCATGCGCTGACCTCCAAGCAAGCCCGGGAAACCAGGGACCGCATTCAGTTCACCTCGGAAAAGGTGCCGCTGCAACGCATCGATCTTGTCATCGAGGCCGTAGTCGAGCAGATGGAGGTGAAGAAACAACTCTTTGCCGATCTTGCCTCCCGCTGCCGGCCGGACACCATCCTGGCCACAAACACCTCCGCACTTTCCGTGGTCGAAATGGCCGAAGGGATCGTCAATCCCGGGCGGGTGATCGGACTGCACTTTTTCAATCCCGCCCACCTGATGCCTCTGGTGGAGGTGGTGGCACCAGAGGAAACAACTCCGGGCACCGTCGCCGCCACCATGCGCTTCGTCCAGGGCATAGGCAAGACTCCCATTCTCGTCCGGGACCGGGCTGGCTTTGTGGTCAACCGCATCCTCATGCCCTACCTTCTCGGAGCTGTGCAGCTGGCTTCGGCCATGCGGGACCCTTGGGAGCTGGATGACGCCATGACGGATTTTGGCATGCCCATGGGCCCCATGCGACTGCTCGATGAGGTTGGGTTCGATGTCGCACTGCATGTGGAAAAGACCATGCGCAACGCCTTTGGGGAGCGGATTCCCAAATCCGAACTGCTGGAACGCATGGTCCAGGCTGGCATGCTGGGCCGCAAAAATGGCCGCGGTTTCTACACCAGTCACGACGGCAAACATGGCCCCCAGCCGAATCCCGAGGTCCTTAAAATGATCAAACCACGGGAACTCACGCTCTTCCCCACTCATGAACAAATGGCCGGTCACTTGCACGGCCTCATGCAGAGCGAGGCCAGACGCTGCCTGGACGAGGGAGTCGCCGGCAGTGCGGAGGACATTGAGCTGGCCATGATCCTCGGCTCTGGCTACCCGCCTTTCCGCGAACTCTTTCCTCCAACCGATGGTGTGGAGTCTCCCTCTGAACCGGAGACCCCATGGAAACCGCAACTTCAACCCACCCTCTAATCTCTCATGAAAACCACCCTTTCCAATGGTCCGCCCAATGTCCCCAGGCCCGGCTCCGCCATCGACACCTCCAAAATGTCTGAAGGACAGCGTGCCGCGCTGGAGATGACAGAAGCCGCTCGCGATGACCGCGAGCGCAACATGGGATTCGCCGCCTCCATTTTTGACGGCAGTGTCGACAGCTCCCTCCTCCTGCCCTTCCCTGTCCAGACGCTGGAGGACCAGGATCAGGGCGACGCCTTCTTGCACCGGTTGCAAGATTTCCTCGATTCCCACGTCGATCCCGATGCCATCGACCGCGAGGGCGAGATCCCGGATGATGTGTTGCAGGGCCTTGCCAGCCTTGGAGCCTTTGGGATCAAGATCCCTGTCAAATACCAGGGCCTGGGCTTGAGCCAGACCAACTATTCCCGCACTGCCATGTTGCTGGGAGGCATCTGTGGAAACCTGGCCGCGCTCCTCTCCGCCCACCAGTCCATCGGCGTGCCTCAGCCTCTCCTCATGTTTGGGACGGATGAGCAGAAAGCAAGATTCCTCCCTCGCTGCGCGCGGGGGGAGATCAGCGCATTCGCTCTTACGGAGCCCGATGTCGGCTCCGACCCTGCCCGCATGAAAACGCTGGCCACTCTGTCAGCAGACGGAACCCACTACATCCTCAATGGCGAGAAACTCTGGTGCACCAATGGCACCAAGGCCGGGATGCTCGTGGTCATGGCCAAGACCCCGACACCCACCCACCCCAATGCCAGCACGGCCTTCATTGTCGAGACCAGCATGCCCGGGGTGGAAGTCGTGCTCCGCTGCCACTTCATGGGCCTGCGCGCCCTCTACAATGGCGTGATGCGCTTCCACGATGTGAAGGTCCCCGTCGCCAATGTCCTGGGTGGAGTTGGCAAAGGTCTCAAGGTGGCCCTCACCACCCTTAACACCGGTCGCATCACCCTGCCTGCCGCTTGCGCAGGCCTGGCCAAGTACTGCCTCAACATCTCCACCAAATGGAGCAAGGAACGTGAGCAGTGGGGCCAACCCATTGGCCGTCACGCCGCCATTGCCGACAAGCTGGCCCGCATGGCCGCTCATACCTTTGCCCTGGAGGCGGTCGTCCGCTATGTCAGTGCATTGGTGGACCGGGACAAGAACGCTGATGTCCGCCTGGAGGCCGCCCTGGCCAAACTCTGGGGCAGCGAGCGCTCTTGGGAGATCGTCGATGACACCATGCAGATTCGCGGGGGTCGCGGCTATGAGACCGCGGACAGCCTCAAGGCCCGTGGTGAAAAGCCTGAACCCGTCGAGCGCTTCTTTCGCGATGCCCGCATCAACACCATCTTTGAAGGCAGCAGCGAGATCATGCGCCTTTTCATCGCCCGTGAGATGCTCGACCCGCATCTTCAACTCGGAGCTGCCGCCTTCAATACCAAGCTCCCCATGGCAGAACGTGCCAGAGCCTTCCTTCGCGCAGGCTCACACTATGCCGGCTGGTACCCCGCGAGGCTGCTCCCCTTCGGCGATGCCAAAGATGACCCGCAACTGCACCCCGACATGGAACATGCCATGCGCGAAGTCCGCCGCCTCAGTCGAAAACTGTCAAGGCACACCCTCCATGCCATGCTCCGCTTCGGTCCCAAACTGGAACGGGAACAGCTCATCCTCGGCCGCCTCGTCGACATCGGCGCCGAACTCTTCGTCCTCGGTTGCAGTGTTTCCTATGCCCAGTCCCGCGTCGAAAACTCCTCCTGCTCCGCAGAAGAAGTCGACCGCACGACCATGCTCGTCAAATACCTGACCCGCCTGGTTCGAGACAAAACCGACCGCCTCTTCCACAACCTCTTCAACCCCGCCGACCACGAGGGATACGCCGTCGCCCGGCGTCTCCTGGAGGAGGTCAAGGGGTAACGGTAAAGGAGTGTCAAGGCGTTAGCCTGACGCCGCGTCACCTACGTCCCAATGCCAGGATAAATCCCGGCACTACTTTGATACTCGATCAGGCGCTGTTGGGCCTCGAAGCTCATCCCTGAAGGGGATGGATAGCATAGCCCAGGGTTGGCCGAGCCTTAAGGGAGGTTACCATGGGTACCCGCGATTCGAATAGTCAGGTGCAGATGCCGACTCCATTTCCTCATACCGCCGCCCAATACACAACGCCCCCGACGTCAGAGACGTTGATCGCCGAGACGGCCGGTGCCTTCACTGGCCTAGTCCAACTTTCTCAAGCTTCACCTTCCAAAAATCCAGACGCAGAGTTTCACGCTCTGAAGGAAGTTCGTGAACCACACCCACTACTTTCTCCCCTGAAGGACTTTTTTCAAAGGTGAGTCGTTCTCGAGTCTTCTGAGCGAGGTCGGCCTGTGACGAGTATTCAAAGGTCAACTGGGTGGCCGTACTCTCAAGAATGGTAATGGGAAACTTTATCAGCCACCGCACCCGATGGTCTTCGTCGCACTGGAAAAGGTACAGCTCCAAAGCGAGCCGACTGTCGGCTTGCACCGAAACATTCATCATGACGGCAGGTTTATCCCCATTGTCGCTGATATTCACCCATTGACCGACATGGGCTTCATTTCCGACGAGGTTGCCATGGGCAACCATGATCAGCCAAATGACCGCCGTTCGCGGAAACACTTTAACGAACTGCGTAAACATGGCTGGAGACCCCTGGGTGAAATCACAAAAAAACAGGCAGAACTTTCGTCCTGCCTGCAAACTTTTTTAAAACTTCCAGTCGCCTTAGGCTTGCGCCTCAGCTTCAGCTTCAGGAGCCTTGGCTTCAACTTTCTTCACCGCAGGAGCCTTCGTGCTCTTTTTAGCGGATTTTTTCACGGCCTTCTTCTCGTCGGAGGCACCTTCAGCAGCCTTCACGCGGGAGGATTTGCGGACGACGCCAGACTTGGCAAGAGCCTTCTTGCGTTCAAGGTAAGCCTTACGGCGGCGGCGTTTGACGATTTTGTTGAGCTGTTGTCCCATGGATGTTTGAATTGAAAACCAGCAGGGAGCTTTCCATCTCCACCCACGGGAAGCAAGACGAAAGTTGCGGAATGGCCTTTAGAATGCCTTTCTTCCCCTCTTCACCGCAATAAAATGGTTGCGCAGACCACTGTTCTCAGTCACAGTTCTGCTGTCGACGGGCTCGCAAGTCCGCGCATTGACCGGAGTTGCCTCCCGCGCAACGGTTCTCCCGCCCCCCAAAGCCGCAGTAAATGCGACCTAAACGGTGCTTTCAAGGCAGGAGCCAACCTTTGAATCGCTCGATTCTGGTCTTTTTTGGTTCTCTCTCAGGCATCACTGCCCGGATTTTCCGGCGCGCTCACTCCCCTAACCCCGTTTTTTTCGCATGGCAGGCCACAATAAATGGTCGAAGGTCAAACATATCAAAGCCGTAGTGGACGCCAAACGCGGCAAGGTCTTCAGCAAATTCAGCAAGGAACTGACTCTGGCAGCCAAGCTTGGAGGCTCGAATCCCGAACTCAATGCCCGGCTGCGCACCGCCATTCTCAACGCCCGCGCCATGAACATGCCCGGCGATAATATCGAACGCGCCATCAAAAAAGGCGCAGGCGAACTTGGCGGCTCCACGCTTGAGGAGATCGTCTATGAAGGCTACGGCCAGGGCGGCGTGGCCATGCTCGTTGAGGTCGTCACCGACAACCGCA
>JBGGMQ010001084.1:0-3121 GCA_041287975.1 Verrucomicrobium sp.
CAGCGTTTGGTTGACCTCGCTGCAGCGAAGCGTGGACTGGCGGCTGCCCTCCATTCCGGCGATCCCGCCTATCAGTCTCTTCCGGATCATGTGTTGGGTGAGCTCGCGCCTGCTTTGCAAAAGCTCCTGAACTCGGCTGCAAGCGTCGGTGCGGCCCGCACGGATCTTGACGCCACAGAACTGATCCTCGCCAGTTTGCGCCTGGCGATGCCAGCCAGCGAAGGGGACCTGCCGCAGGCGCGCCGCATGGTGGCGTTGTTCGCTGACGGGTTGCGATCCGGAGCCAGCTGAGGAGCGGTGAACGTGAGAGAGCGGGGGAGACTTGCCTATCTTGTTGGGCTCGCCACATCGCGTGCACACCAGAACTGAAGTTCCCGGCGAGCCGCCGGAAACAGCAGTCGGGCCGACCGCGCTCCCCAATGCCCTTGGGGCGACGCTTTCGCTATAGATGAAGCTTGGGGAGCGCGCTGCTTCCGCGCGCCAACAGCGAAGCACCCTCTCCACACCCCAGTCTCATCCGCTGGGTGCACCCACATACATGTCGGCGAATGCTCGACGGGAGACGTTCGCAGCCGACGTGGACGTCGGCGCACCCAGTGTGACCTCACGCGTGTTGAACGAGGGGCAGACTCGAATGGAAGTGCAATCGCGGACTCACCCCATGACGATTTCGGCAGGATGCCAAAAACTGCACGCAAGATGCGCGCGCTCCCCAATGCCTTTGGGGTGCCGACATGCGTGTCGGAATAGAGCCCCATCCCTCCAGCGCCTGCTCTAGCCGTCCGTAGGTTCCGTTACTCCGAGCCCCGGACGCGACTCGTAGGGCCAGCAGTCGCCGCATCCAAAAGGCGACGTTGGCGGTTCCAATCGCAATCTCGGGCTAGAAGATTATCAACTCTTGAAGCAATTGAGACGCAATTGCAAAATAACATTGACAGTAACTGCCTTCTTGCCATTCCGTTTGGGCATGCCTCAAAGATATTGCCTCAAGCAACGAAACACTCCCTCCCGGCCCCTCGCCCTCCTTGGATCTATCGCCACCAGCTTGGCTGTCCTGCCCCTCGCTGGATTTGCCATTGAACCCCAAACTCCTGCATCTTCCTCCACTGCTGCTGCTGAGTCACCCACGACGGCGTCCCAGGCAACTATCTCTCCGGGGACGACCCCAGCGACGACCCAGGAGTTGGAAACCGTCACTGTCTCGGCAACGGCGTTGCCTCCCATCGCGACCATACCCGCCACCACCTCCACCGGACTGGCGCTGACCATCCGCGAGACCCCGCAGGCCGTCACGATTGTGGACAGGCAGCGTATCGAGCAGGAAGGCTTCACGAACATCGCAGAGGTGCTCGCGGACACGCCTGGCATCACCGTGCTGAACCTGGACACGGAGCGCACTCAATACTACGCCCGCGGTTTCCCCATTACCCAGTTCCAGGTGGACGGGATGCCCTTCTTTACCGGGGCCAACGAATCCTGGGGAGCGACCCCGGTGTATGATACCGCGTTTTACGAGAGCATCGACATCCTGCGCGGGGCCAACGGCCTGCTGACGGGGCCTGGCTATCCCTCCGCCACGATCAATCTCAATCGCAAACGTCCGGGCCGCGAACTGGCTGGGTCCATCGCTGCCACCATCGGCACGTGGGAATACTATCGTGGTGAGGGCGACGTCACGATCCCCATCACCAAGGACGGTCGCGTTCGCTCGCGCTTCGTTGGCTTCTATCAGGAGCGTAACTCCTACCTCGACCAGTACAGCGAGGAGCAGTTCGGTCTCTATGGCATCGTGGAAGCCGACCTCACGGAAGACACGACTTTCACCGTCGGGTACCAGTACCAGAAGAGCGATCCTCGTGGTGCCTCCTGGGGCGCGGTGCCTTACTGGACTGCAGACATGAAGCCCGCCAACCTGCCGCGCTCCACCAACTGGGCCGCTGACTGGAGCCGCTGGACCAAGGAGACGGGCACGATCTTCACGATGCTGGAGCAGAAGCTGGGTGAGGACTGGAGCCTCCGGGCCGCCTACTCCCACACGGAAGGCAGCACGGACAACGTCGTCGGTTACGCCGGAGGCGGTTTCCCCGACCTGACCACGGGAACCGGCATGAGCTGGTGGTTTGCCAACACTTACATGGAGGAAACACGCGACAACGCGGATCTTCACCTCTCGGGCTCCTTTGAGCTCTTTGGCCGCAAACACCAGGTCGCCACAGGCCTCCAGTACAACCGATTCGAGGAAACTCCGGTCTGGACCAACTCCATGTCGAGCTATCCCTCCGACATTCCCAACGTCTGGAAACTGGACCGCAATCCGACAGAGCCCAAAATCGGCATCCCCAGTGCGGATCGCTATGTGGAGCAGTATGGCGGCTACGCCTCGCTGCGTTTCAGCCTGGCGGATCCACTTTCCCTCATTGTGGGGGCCCGCTTCAGCAACTGGGAGACCTACACGGACAACTACGACACCAACGGCAAACACCTGTACAACAACAACGAATTCCGCGTGAGCGGTGAGTTCACTCCCTACGCGGGTCTGGTGTGGGATGTCACGGACAATACGTCGTTGTATGTCAGCTACACGGATATCTTCCAGCCCCAGATGGGCCGCGACATCAATGGCAACATCATTGAGCCCATTCGTGGCTCCAACGTTGAGGCCGGCATCAAGGCGGACTTCTTTGAAAAGCGGCTCATCGCCACCTTCAGCGTGTTCGAGACCGAGCAGGACAACTTCTACATCTCCGACTGGTCGAGTCCCTTCCCGGACGGCAGCTATCCTTCCATTCCCACTGGCCCCATCACCAGCCAGGGCTTCGAGCTGGAGCTGGCGGGTCGCATCACGGATGACTGGACCATCAATGCGGGCTACACGCATGTGAGCACGAAGGACGACTTCGGCGCCCGTGCCAACAGCAGCTCACCCATCGACTTGGTGCGCCTCTCCACCAACTACCGCCTGCCCGGGAAGCTGAGCAAGCTCTCCCTCGGTGGCGGCATGAGCTGGCAGAGCGACACCAACAACAGCTACTGGGGCAGCGATGCGAGCCTGAACTTCGAGCAGAACGGGTTTTTCCTCTTCGACCTGAATGCCCAGTACCGCATCACGGAAAACGTCGTG
>JBGGMQ010001085.1:0-5319 GCA_041287975.1 Verrucomicrobium sp.
GAGATGCGACCGCTCTCTACAAAGAAGAGACTCGTGGACGGCTCCCCTTCCCTGCAGAGGTAGGTGTCCGCAGCCACATCGCGCCGGTCCAGGTACTGCGCAAAGGTGCGCGCCATGGTGGGGCTGCTGAACTGCTGGGTGAGAAGATCCATCAGGCCATTGTAGCGGGTGTGCTCACGGCCCACTTCATCCAGGATCAAGTCCTCGCACCACTCCAGCGCACGGTCCACATCATGAAAGACGGTGGCCTTGTCATTTCCTATAATCTCCTCATCCACGCCCAGGCGGCGCGCCATGTCGGCCGTGAGACGGGAGTAAAGAATGACCGCCCGGTGACGCCGCGCCGTCTGGCGCATTTTGGAAAAGCTCAGCACGGCGGAAGAGTCGAGACCCGTGACACGGGAGAAGTCGAGGATGACATAGCGGGCAGGCTTGTCCCCCGCCCCTTGCATGCACTTGCGGACATTCTCCAGGAGCCGGTTCGCAGTGCCAAAGAAGAGATAGCCGTGCAGCCAGAAGATCTGGATCTCATGCCCACGGTCTTGCAGCAGGCGGTCGGCTACGGGTGAGCGCTCTACGTTGCTACGGTGTTGGGAGCCGGTGAGAGCGTGCTTCACGACATTGATCCGGCTATAGTTCACTGCAAAGGAGATCGCTGCGATGATGACACCGAGCACGATGCCCTGCAGGAAGCCGAAGCTGGCGACAGCCAGGAGAATGACCACGACGATGCCGTAGTCCACCTTGGAAAGGCGCGTGAGGTTCTCCACCAGCCATTCATAGAGAAGACCCAGGCCCAGATACAGGAGCAGGCCGCCGAGGAGGGGCTTGGGGATGAAGGGCAGTATGGGCAACTGGAAAAAGAGCACGCCGGCGCAGACCAGGGCCACGAGGCAGCCAGCCAGCCTTGTGCGGGCCCCTGCCTGGTGATTGAGAAGAGTGCGGTTGATCGAAAGACACCCGGCCATGCCGCCACCGAGACCAGAAAGGAAGTTGCCCCACCCGTTGACGCGCAGTTCCAGGTCCAGGTCAGCATCCCGGCGGGTCTTCAGCTCGAGCCCGGCGCCGGAGAGCAGGATGGTGATGGCCATGACCAGGGCCAAGGCCAGGTAGTTTCCTGATTGCCGGAGGATGAGCTCGACGACACTGGCATCCATTTGCAGCGCCTGCCATGGTTCCCAGGGGGCCATCGGGGGCGGCAGATCGAAGAACCAGCCCTGGGCACGGGCCGTGGCCAGGGAAATGCCCTGCACGCCCAGGATGCCATAGGCCAACGTCACGGCGGAGACCACCAGCACGGGAAGGATGAGGAAATGACTCCAGCGCCGCGTGGCAATGAGCGCCACCACCCCATAGGCAAGCCCCGCAGTCCAGACAGGGGTGGAGGGCGAGGAAAGCATCTGGGAGAACGGAGCGTCCAGCAGAGCGTGTCCCGTCATCACCTTGTAGCCCCCGTTCAGCAGCAGCCAGCCAGTACCTGCGAGAAAGCCCCCCACGGCGGGGTACGGGATGAAACGGATGAAACGGCTGGCCCGGAAACGCCCCATCAAATACAGAAGCACGCCCGTGGAGATGCCACTGAACATGACCGTGAGCCAGAGCGCGGAGGGCGTGTGGGCCAGGCCCAACTGCCCTGCGACAGCAGAGATGGAGACGGCAAGAATCGCGGAAGCCCGGGTGTCCGGACCCGCTACGGCGAAAGGCAGAGAACTGCGCCAAGCCACGATGAGCCCCAGCACCACGGCGGTAACGAGGGCGCTGACAATGCCCAGGTTCAAATAGGGCGCAAGAGTGCCGGAATAGACCAGCGCCGCACAGGAGATGCTGTAGACCATCCCCAGCAAGGAGGTGACAAGGCCTGCGGAGAACTCCACCAGCAGGCGGGGGCGACGCGTATCGCTTTGGGCGGTCGCAGATGGATTGGAAGAGAGTCTTGAGTCGGCAGCGGGAGTGGCCATGGAGGGAGCCCCTTTTTGTGGTCAGCAAATGGGGCGCTCCAATAGGTCGGATTACAGCATGATGGGGGTCGGATTTTGGTGACGAAATCGCCACATGGGCCGCAGAGTAGCGGACAGAAGACCGGAAGCGCACCCAAGCGGGACACTTTTTTCCACCAATATTCCATGCCACAAACAACCATCCACCGTTTGGGCCACGATTCTACCAACACAAGGACTCTTCTCAGATCCCACATGAAAACTGGAAAACATGCTGAGCTGCGCCAGATGCTGGAAGCTTTAAATCACGTCGTTCACACGAGCCTCTCCGAGGGCACCCAGCCCGCCAAAGAGATCGCGCAACGGCTCGTGGATGCCATTGTCCTGCTGGCAAGAAACACACCGAAGCTCAACGCTCACGTGAAAATACTCGTGGGTGAGACCCAGCATCTTTGTGATCAGGGTATACAGACGCGAATCCGTATTCTAAATGCCATCCAAGCCATGTTCTGGGCATTGGATGCCCAACCGGCACCCGTTTATGGTTCCGGCAGCATGAGTCGATAGTCAGGCGAGTGCCCCCTCCCGATTGGACCAACTCTTCAGACAGCATGGGGACTGGGAGCCGTCGGCACGACGACTTTGGACGTCGATTTGCCCTTTTTGGCGGGCGCCTTTGACTTGCCGCCCTTGGGTTTCGGGCTGGATGCGTCGTCTGGAGTCGCAATGGGGTTGGCGGTTTGATTGACACCCGACAGCCATGAGTGGAGTGGCAACCACTCTTCAGCGCCATCGCGCCGCACAAAGTCGCCTTCATTAAGAATCTGGCGCTTGTAGAAGTCGATCACTTCTGTGGCGGTGAAGCCGCCGAGTTCAGTGAAATTGCGGCTGATGGAGAGCAAGTCGGACATGATGGATGTTGAAGGGGTTGAATGACGGGACATTGACGAGAGTCGCCGGAAAACGTATCCCGCTCGCCAGTTGGATGGGTGAAAATCATCCCCTGCTTTTTCGTTGATCAGCCGTGCAGCCAGTAGAAGTGCTATGAGCCACGTGACGTCCGAAAGGCAAAAAACTTACCGCCGCAGGGAGGCACTTGGCGATTTGGCAAGGGAGTTTGAAACACCACCCCTCAATCCTACAGCCACCTGACCTTGCCATGAGCACTCTGCACAAATACTCGGTGACCCTCAAAGATGGTCATGTGTTGCTGGTGGAAGCTGAAGGACACAATGAGAAGATGCTGCCGGGATGGACAGTCTTCACACGCCATGGCAAGGGCTATCAGGCGGTGGCGGCACATGCCATCAAGGAAGGCCCGACAGAGGTCTCTGATGAATGCGAAAGTCCGGCGCTGAATGCCGTGCTCGCAGACATGCTGCTGAAAGAAGACGACGCGCCCCATGGTCGGTAGGTGAAAATATGCAGCATGAGCACCACCGGCACTCGTAATCTTTGCTGGTCCCATCACCTCTGTAGCCATGAGCCTCGCACCTTCTCAGCCTCACGCGCCCCAAGGCAACTCCCAGCCTGAAGGTGAACCTCCGCCCCACGGCATTCATCCTACCGAAGACGAACGAGTGGATGAGGCGATCGATGAATCGTTTCCCGCCAGCGATCCCCCTTCGTGGACCAGCGGTGTGGAGCACGTGGACGAGGATTGAAAGGTGCGAGATGACCGTCAGCGATATCGATCACTATAGTATGGAGCAATGTGAGTGGTGGCAAAAGACCACCTGCCGGGTTGGATGCGAATTTGAGGTGTCTCCTTCCACGGCGAAACTCCTCCTCATCAACTGCTCCCCCCACCATGACCTCCATCCGGATTCCCAAAGACGAAGCCTGGGCGGTGCGATCTGTACTGGAGATGGTAGCTCCTGAGCTCGCCGAGACCTTCCACTCCTCCGTGGTTTGGAAGTCTACAGAAAGCGAGACCCCAGACTCTGGAGCCAAATTCCTGGCTAAGGGCAAAGACGAACTGCTGCTCCTGAAATGCTCGGACGAGTTCCTCGAAATGATCATGACTGCGATTGCGCAGGGGCAGTCCCGACTGGCTCCTGAGACCTTCATTGACGACATGGCCGCTTCTGAACTCCCCTCAACAGTTGACCAATGGATAGTGGTCTGGAATCGCGAGAACGGAGAATCCGCGGAGGTGAAAACTCCGGTGACGGCAGAACTGCAGGCGGTGAATCTACCGTAACGCGAGTGCTACGTGGATGTCTGAAGATGCGCGGGAAATGAGGTTAATCCACGGAGACTGATTTTGGCGACTCTGGAGACTCTGATTGGGGCGGTTGCGTCCCATGCAAAAAGCCTTCCCATCACTGGCGTGACGGTACGCGATTTGACAGTACATGAACCTATCCCGACTCGGACTTCAGACTTACTTGCAGGATCATCTGGCGGCATCGGTGGCGGCGGTGGACCTGATGGCACACCTGCTGCAATCCAAGCCCTCCAAAGACGAAGAAGCGATGCTGTTACAGCTGAAAGCGGAGGTCGAGGAAGATCGCACGCTGGTGGAGGAAGTGCTCACGGCGCAGGGAGGCGCGAGCAGCCACATCAAAGGGGCCGGAGCCTGGGTGGTGGAGAAAATCAGCCGTGTGAAGCTGTGGACCTCAAAGCAGGAGACGGAAGCGCTCTTCTGGCTACAGGCTTATGAAGCCCTGTGCCTCGCGCTACGGGGGAAGACCGCACTGTGGCGGCTGCTCTGCGCAGAAGGGGCACCCGAACTCCCTGGTACGCCCAAGAAGTCTTTTGAACAACGAGCCCTGCGCTCGGAGAGCCAAGAGGCACGGGTGGAGACGGCCCGGGTGCAAGCTGGGCTGACAGTCATGGCGACCGGGGCGGCCCCTTAACTGGCTCGACTATCGGAGGGTGGCGTCCCTCTTGGTAAAGAAAAGCCAGAGGGCCACCATCAGCAGCACTCCCTCCAGCGCTGCAATGGCTAGGGTGATGTGGGCCACGGGGCTGAAGACAATCACGGTGATGAGCCGGTAGACGACGATGCACGAGTACAACAACACTGCGAACAGCAGGCCAGCTTGGTGGAGTGTAGGTTTCAGCGCTGAGATTGCGAAAAAGAGGCCCATGCCGAGTTGAAGCCCACCGTAGATGACGAGGTACTCACTGTTTCCAGCATTGGTGAATTCCACATACCCGAGATGCTGGGCCGTCCTCTGCCAGAGAAGGGTGCACCACACCGCGAAGACGATGTAGAGGAGAGCGTTGACCCACAAATAGATGCGCAGCATGGCGATGATGAAGTGTACGGAGCGTTAACGAACTTGAGCGAACAGCGCTGGTGCTCACAATGCAGGATCGGCGGGAACGCACCGGGTGGATGCCCTAAGGCGCACAAGGGAAAATCCGGTCAGCA
>JBGGMQ010001086.1:0-2604 GCA_041287975.1 Verrucomicrobium sp.
AGCAGGAAGCCGCCCTGATGAGCGGCATGGAGGCCGAGGCCTTCGTCAGCACGATCAAGCTCAGCCTTCTCGGCGCCTGGGCGGTGCGCCAGTTGCTGGATGAGATTGGACTCCTCCTCTGGGACATCAAGTGGGAGTTCGCTGTGGATGAAAGCGAGTTCTTCTTCGTCGACACCATCGACACCGACAGCTTCCGTGCCACCGCCTTCCTCGAGACCGAAGGCAAGAAGATCGTGCTGCACTACAACAAGCAGTCCATGCGCGACTACTACAAGATCGCTGAGGCCACCTGGTTTGCTGGTGTGAACGACGCCAAAAAAGAAGCGAACAAGACCGGCACCCCCTTCACCAAGGTGCTTAAGGAAGGTCAGGCCAGCGGCAAGTGGCCTCATACGCCCGTCGTCCATCCCGACTTCCTCGCCCTTCAGGCGAAGAAGATGGACATCATCCGCCAGCACGTGCTCGGCAATACCGCCCCCGAGGTCTCCAAGGCAGCCCTCCGCGACGTCGGCGAAGCTGAAGTGAGCTTCTACCGCGAGCGCGGCTTCTTCGAGGAGTACTGCAAAGCCAACGCCATCTAATCCTCCGGCGATATCCTGCTGAAAAGCTCAGACAGAATTAGCGGAATTAACAGAATTGAACTCACACCCAGGACCTCGCGAATGTCTCTCGTGGCTCGCTGCTTTGGAAGCTGAATCCTAATTCCGTAAATTCTGTTAATTCTGTCTAAAAAGTCCTTCCATTCCCTCCCTCCCTTTCGCTTTTTTCCATGACCAAGACCTACGAAATCACCGGCAAGTTCGAGAGCGAGGGCAATGCCCAGACCCTCCTCTACGCACCACCAGCCACGCCGCTGACCTTCCGCCGCACCACCCGCTACTTGTTCGACTACGAGGGCAGCGAAGTTGCTCTGGATGCCTTTGTGCAGAAGGTGCTCGTGGATGTCATCAGCCAGGAGTTCCACTCGGACGGTCTGCCCCTCTGGGACAACACCACCTTCATCCTCGACTACGGCATGAAGGGCGGCGCTCTCGATCTGGAGAAAGAGACGATCCTGAACTACTACCGCAAGCTCTCCGAGCCCGGCTTCACGTTGACCAAGCTCACGCTCAAGACGCGCATCTACGTCTTCGGCGATGGTGCCGACGCTTCCGTCTTCGTTCGCGACATCGTGAACCCCGCCATCCATACTTGGGAAATCGTCCTCAAGACGGCCGCTTGATTCTTTCGCTCTCCACCACATGCCCGATCCCACTCCCAAAGCTGTCTACCGACACGTTCCCATCACCGCTTTGTCAGGTGATGAATTGCTCGCTCTGAGCCAGCGCTCCAAGCTCTCGCTTTCCCGCGAGGACATGCTGGCAGTGCAGGCTATCTTCAAAGAGGAGAACCGCGAGCCCACCGACGTGGAGCTTGAGGTCATCGCCCAGACCTGGAGCGAGCACTGCAAGCACCGTATCTTTGGCTCCCGCATTGAGCACACGGTGGACGGCCAGTCGGAAGTGGTGGACGGCCTTTTCAAGACTTACATCAAGCAGGTCACGGAGCGGATCATTGCCAAGAAGCCTGACTTCGTTCTCAGCGCCTTCACGGACAACGCGGGCTTTGTGAAGCTGGATGACGAGCTCGCCGTGTGCCTCAAGGTGGAGACCCACAACCACCCGAGCGCCATTGAACCTTACGCCGGAGCCAACACCGGTCTGGGCGGCGTCATTCGCGATATTCTGGGCGCCGGGAAGGGGGCCAAGCCAATTGCTTCTCTCGACGTGTTCTGCTTCGGTCCTCCAGACACCCAGCAGGAGGACATCCTGGCCAAAGACGTGATCCACCCTCTCGGCGTCATGCGTGGCGTGGTTCGTGGCGTGCGTGACTATGGCAACCGCATGGGTATCCCCACCACCAGCGGCGCCATTCAGTTTGACGACACTTACATTTACAATCCTCTGGTGTTCTGCGGCACCATGGGAGTGATCCCGATCAAGGATATCGCCAAGGAAGTGAAACCCGGCCACATCCTCGTCGCTGCCGGTGGGCGCACGGGCCGTGACGGCCTCAAGGGTGCCACCTTCTCCAGCGTTTCCCTCACTACTGCAAGTCATGAGGAAGACCAGACCGCGGTCCAGATCGGCAACCCAATTGAAGAGAAGAAAGCCGCAGACTTCATCCTCGCCGCCCGTGAGAAGGGCCTCATCCAGTTCGTCACCGACTGCGGTGCAGGTGGTTTCAGCAGCGCCGCTGGCGAAATGCTCAGCGAGACCGGCGGCGAAGTGTGGCTGGAAAATGCCCCGCTCAAAGCTCCGGATCTGGAGAGCTGGCAGGTCTTCATCAGCGAGTCCCAGGAGCGCATGGTGATCGCCATTGAGGAGAAGGATCTCCCCGAGATGCAGCGCTTGGCCGACATCTATGAGACCGAGATCTGCGTCCTCGCCAAATCCGACGGCACCGGCATTCTCAAGGTGAAACACCACGGTGAAATGGTTTGCGAACTCGACTGCCGCAAGCTGCACGAGGCCCCCCGCCGCCATTTCAAGACCGAGTGGCAGAACGTCGATGCCGACGAAGAAGGCTGCTACATTTGCTTTGAGGACCCCGAGGCTGGCAACA
>JBGGMQ010001087.1:0-5176 GCA_041287975.1 Verrucomicrobium sp.
ACATAGGTTTCGCGGTCGAGTCCTTTCAGGTCTGCAAAGAAGATGCGGCTGAGAGATTCGATGATGGGAGCGAGGAGGGCTTTGTCCCCCTGACCAGCGCGGCTGAGAGCCATGAGAGCCTGGAGAGAGGCGCGTGGGGAGGTCTCGGCGAGAGCGCGGGCCTTCCAGGTAGCCACAGGCTGATGCTCCACGGCAATGCGGGCCGCAAAGCGGATGTGGCGGTCCGTGTGGTCGAGATTGGGCCAGGCGGCATCGAGGGCCTTGGGGTCCTGTTTGCCGTGAAAAGCCTCGAGGGAGCGGCGAAGCTCATGGAGCTTCTTCTCCTCGCCCTCAAGCTTGAAGGGCTGGGGAGTGGTGCTTTCTTTGCCCACGTAGGTGACGCGGTAGAGACCGCTCTGCACGCGACGACCACCGATGGTGATGTAGAGGGCGCCATCCTTCGGCGAGACGGCGAGGTCGGTGAGGGGCAGCGGATTGGCGCTCATGAACTCCTCGAACTCGGCGGTGTAGCCAGCGCCCTGGGGCTTCAGGTGGACGGCGTAGAGCTTGCCGTAGCTCCAGTCGGCGGAGAAGAGTGTTTCCTGATACTTGGCGGGAAACTTGGCACCGTAGCCGAAGGTGACGCCAGTGGGTGAGCCGGGACCGATATCTGTGACGGGAGGAAGGCTGTCCTCCCAGCGGACGGGCCACTTCTTCGAAAGGGAGCGCCAGCCGTACTCGCCACCGCTCTGCGCCATGCAGATGCGGGTGGGGCGGTACCAGGGGACGCTGAAGTCCCACTCCATATCGGCATCATAGGTGAAGAGGTCCCCTTCCCTGTTGAAGGCGGCGTCGTACTCGTTACGAAAGCCGGTGGTGATGAGCTCCCAGGTCTTGCCATCCGGATCGGTCTTGGCGATCCAGCCACCGGTGGCCATGACATCGCGCATGAAACCGCGGCCGATGAGCGGGGGCAGGAGCACATCCTCCGCCCAATGCTGGGGGACGCGGCTGGTGTTCATCTCTGTGATGGGGGTCTGGTTGCCCACAACGCAATAGATAGACTTGCCATCCGGGCCAAGAACGACGGCGTGAGGGCCGTGCTCGCCGCCTTTGTTCGTGAAGGCGCGAAGCTGCTCGACCTTGTCGAACATGTCGTCGTTGTTCGTATCGCTGATGCGGTAGAGGCCACGGGGGAACTTGTCGGAGTTCGTGATGGCGTAGAGGTGGCCGAAGGCGAAGAGGAGGCCCTGGGCTTCACCGATCTCGGCGGGTATTTCCTCGACCTTGGTGTCGGCGGGCTTGCCACCGAGGGCGGGCGGAGTGACGCGGTAGAGCTTGCCGTATTGATCGCTCACAATGAGGCGGCCTTTGTCATCGAAGGTGTTCGCCACCCAGGAGCCCTGCGTTTTAAGGGGGACACTGTAGAGAAGCTCGGCTTTGAAGCCTTCCTTGAGCTTGATGTCCTTGATGGCGGTGGCTTCGGGTTCCTTCAGATTCGCGGCGGCGGCGAGGGTCTTTTCCGTGACCTTGGCCCAGGGGCCGCCGCCGATGGGGGCGATGGAGATGGCGGGCTGCCACGCTTTGTCATCGAACTTGACTTGCTCCCAGCCAGGGGAGGCGGTTTCGCTGGCCTTCCAGGTAGCGTCGGTGACGATCTCCTGGGCGCCTTTGTTGCGGGTCTCGATGATGAGCTTCACGAGGACGGCCCCCTTGTTGCCCCCGCGGTTCGTGCCTTTGACAGCGATGACGTTGGGCCCCTTCGCCACTACGCCGCTGACTTCTTTGACCTGGATCTTGTCCCAGCCGTCGCCGGTAAGAACGGGTTTGCCATTGATGAGGACAGTGACTTCATCATCGCCGGTGGCCTGGAGGCGGACGGTATCGCTCTGCTGGACGGTGAAGGTCTTCCGGAAGTAGACGGTCTGGTCGGGCTTGGCCTCGGTGGCGGACCAGATCCACTGGGGGGTCTCAGCGAAGGCCGTGGCGGCGGCCAGGCTCAGCGCTGCCGCAGAGAGGTGGGTGAGGCGTCGTAAAATGGTGGGCATGGTGGGGAGAATAACGGGGCAAAAAATGCGAGGGAAGATAAACGGAGCAATCTGGAGCGAATTTCATGTGTGGCGCGAATGCGGGACAGGCTGGCTACGCTCGAGACGAAAGACTGGAAGACAGAAGAGGAAAGACATGAGCGCTGGGAGGATGCGACTGAAGGATGGGCACAATGTTTCACTTGGCAGGGTCGGGCGGGGTCCTAAGGTGGGAGCGGTCATCCCTTCAAATCCATGCCGTATCGCAACTCCCACGAAGAAAAGGGCGTCTGTCAGGCGACGCAGAAAACGTTCCCGAGATCAGAGTTGATCCCGCTGGGCGCTATGCGGCCCGTGCTGGCGAAGAGGATCTCGCAGCAATACCCAGAGCTGACAGAGACGTCACTGGTGTCTCATGATGTGCTGAACTCCGCGCGGTTGGACTATGTGCGTGCCGCGCTGCAGGACCAACTAGGCGAATTGACGCACCTGGACGAGGAGGTGGTGAGCAGCCTGCACAAGCACGAGGTGCTGAGTGAGCGGCCACTAGAAGAGACGGAGGAGGACAAGAACTCGACCTTCGGACAGCGGGTGGCGGACAAGATCGCGGAATTTGGAGGTAGCTGGACCTTTATCCTCAGTTTTCTGAGTTTCCTGCTGGTGTGGATCGGCGTCAATGTCTTTATCCTGGCAACGCGGGCGTTTGATCCGTACCCCTTTATCCTGCTGAATCTGCTGCTCTCCTGCATCGCGGCGCTACAGGCACCGGTGATCATGATGAGCCAGAACCGGCAGGAGACACGGGACCGGCAGCGGGCGGAGAATGACTACAAGATCAACCTGAAGTCGGAGTTGGAAATCCGCCACCTGCACGAGAAGATGGACTACCTGCTGCACCAGCAGGCGACGCGGTTGCTGGAGATCCAGGAGATCCAGCTGGATATGATGCGGGAACTGACGCAGGGAAAATCGCCCGGGGCGCAACGGGAACGAAAAGGCGGCGAGAGTGGGAGCGTTTAGGCTCCCCCTGCTATTGTGATCTTTCCCACGTACCATGATTTCTGCGCTACGCCGAATCCTTCCCCTACTGCTCCTCACTGCCTGGATGGGGCCTGCCCTGCTGGCCCAGGATGAACCTGCGGAGGATGACATCCCGATCCCGAAGACGAAGATCAAGCTGCAGCACGTGATGGCAACGGTGCGGCTGTATGAGCCGGATGACCGGCCCCCGAAGGCGGTACTGGTGATGGGCTCCGGCGACGGTGGGTGGTCGGCCTGGGAGGATGCGGTGGCGCACTGGCTGCGAGACTACGGGGTGTATGTGATGGGCTTCGACCTGCGGGAGTACTCGGACAAGGACTATGATCAGGCGCGGCTGGGGGCGGACATGGCGACGCTGGCACAGGAGGGCATTCAACACGGGGGTGGTGATGCGACGACGCCAGTGATCTACGGTGGATGGAGCATGGGGGCGGTGCAGGCGGTGCCGGCAGCGGCGTGGAAGGATCGCCCCGCGAACCTGAAGGGGCTGATGATCATGAGCGCGGACAGTCGCGGCCGGTACGGACTGCGGGCAGCCGATGAACTGGGGGTGACGCCGAAGGGGGCGGGCACGTTTGGGTTGTCGGACTTCAACATGGGGATGGAAGGCCTGCGCGTGGCGCAGTTCCACGGTGGAGCGGACTTTATGGCCTCGACGGCGTGGATTCAGACGCTGCACTCGCCGCACCAGTTGTACATCGTGCCAGGGGCGAACCATGGCTTTGATGGGCCGGATGATGGCTTCGCGGACTATCTGCACCGAGGGGTGGACTGGGTGCTGGGCGACGACAGCGCAGCGGCCCCGCCACCGGACAATGAGCTGCCCTTTGGCCTGTCGCCGCTGTGGCCGGGAGCGGCGCTGGCGATTGGGCTTTCGATATTTTTCCTCTTCTCCCGGACGCATTCCATCCGGGTGCTGGTGTGGGCGGTGACGCTGATGGGGCTGGTGGACCTGCTGGAAGCATTGTTTCAAAAACCGCCGACGGTGCTGGCGTGGATGGAGCAGTGGGTGCCGCTGGGCGTGACGGAAAAGAGCCGGCTGCTGCTGCTGCTGTCGGGTCTGGCGCTGCTGGCGCTGGCACGAGGACTGCGCCGGCGCAAGCATCTGGCATGGCTGCTGGTACTGGGGCTGCTGAGCGCCTCGATTGTCCTGCATCTCTCACGGGCTTTTGACTGGCATCACGCACTGGCGGCAGCGGTGCTGATGATCCCGCTGGTGCGCTGGAAGAAAGAGTTCGTAGCTAGGTCTGATGCCCCATCGGTAAGGATGGCTGGGCTGGTGACGGTAGTGCTGGCGCTGGGTCTGCTGGTGTATGGCACCATCGGCATCCGCCAGTACAGTGAGGCGGGCAAGGTGGGGGCGGCGCTGTCGTGGGCGGACTGCATTCACGGGGCGACTTCGGCGATGTTCATGCAGAAGTCGGAGCTGGATCGTGATGGAGGTCGCGAGGTCCGTGGCTTCCTGGCGACGTTGCGTACGGGCAGCCTGCTGAGCTCCATCTTGATCCTGGGTCTGCTCTTGCGGCCTGTGCTGGCGCGGCGTCATCCGGAGGCGACGGATGCGGAGCGGGACCGGTTGAGGAAACTCATCGCCGAGCATGGGAGTGACCCGATGGACAACTTCGCGCTGCTGCCGGACAAGCGTTGTTTCTTCACACCCGAAGGCAACGGCGTGGTGACGTATGCGCTCTGGAGGAAGTACGCGGTGGCATTGGCAGATCCGATTTGTCCACCGGAGTCGAGGGCGAAGGCGATCGCGGATTTTGCGACGTTCTGCGGCAACCAGGACTGGAAGCCGATCTTCTACTGTGCCCACGTCGCGAACCGGCCTCTGTATGAGGAGGAGAACTTTGTCACCTTCAAGGTGGGTGAGGATGCACGGCTGGATGTGAGTGAGTTCAAGCTGGATGGAGGCAAGTTTCAGAACCTGCGCACGGCCCGCAACAAGGCGCGCAAAGGTGGGCTCACCTTCCAGTGGTATGATGCGACGCCGCAGCCGGACCATGGACTGGAGGCACAGTTGACGCTGATCTCCCAAGACTGGCTGGCTCACAAGCACGGGGGCGAGATGACGTTTGATCTGGGTTCGTTCAGCATCGAGTCGATCCGCAATCATGGCGTGGCGATCG
>JBGGMQ010001088.1:0-9072 GCA_041287975.1 Verrucomicrobium sp.
CAACGTCGCTGCCAACGCTCTCAGTAAATTGGGAAAAAGAGTCCCGCTGCTCACACGAAGCCGCACCTCCCTCACACGTCTCCAACGGGGTTGGAGTTCCGCCTTTAGGCGGGTGTATTGGATCCTCAGTCATCCCATCCGGCTCCATATTCTTTGATGGGATAGTTTCTCCAAACCTTCTCAGGATGCTCCCGGCCAACGCCTTCAAGATACTTCACCGCACTGCTGTAGGGCCAGTCCGACCACGTTTTCACGTACCCGTGTTTCACCGGATTGTGATGGATGTAGTTCAGGGTCGCCCAGAAGTGCGCATCGCTCTTCATGAATGTCTCTGCACAACGAAACCACACCTTCCGACCGCGCTCGTCGTCCTCGCCGTTCCACTGAAACGCCGTTCTGCCATGCAGCAGGCCCAGAGCCGACACTACAGCCTGCACGTCTGCAGCCTGCGCCAGGAAGTGATAGTGATTGGGCAGGATCACCCAGGCGATCACTTCCTCACAGCATTCCGATGCGGTCTTGACAAGCTCGCGCTCGAATTCCTCCATCCGCCGAGCGCCTTTCCCGATACACGACTGATGCTCAAAACAAGCGGCAGTGAAGAGCCACTGACCCTGCCCATAGCTCGCGCGATGGGCAGGTCCGTGCTGGGGCAGCTCAAGCTGCCGCCTGCTGGCCAGCAACTCCCGCCGCTCCTCCTCACTCATCCGTCTCCAGTCGTACATATAAACTCCTCATTTCGCCTGCGCCCCACCGTCTCCTCACTTCACCATCACTTTTGCGCCCAGGCCCTGGCCTTTGATGGCCTTGTCATACATCGCCTCGGCAAAGACCGGGGGAATCACGAAGGTACCGGCAGCCACGGGTTTGATGCGGTAGGTGAAGGTCTTCACCGCCCCCTTGTCCAGGGAGCAGAAGAAGACGTTCCGGTCCTCACGCACATCCACATAGTCCGCACCGGGCACGGTGCCCATGCCGGGGCGCAGGGCGTTGGGTTCCACCTCGAACCCACCGGGAAGAAGATCCAGCACGGCGAGGTTTTGCAGACTTTCACCGCTGATGTTCCGCACTCGCAGGCTGATGGTGACGCCCTCCCCCACTTTGAGCTTCTCAACCGCCTTGCCGTCTTTGTCGAGCAGTTCGCGATAGACCTCCAGTCCATCGGATATCCGGGCGGTGGGCAAGGTGGTATCGAAGCCTTCTTCGACCACTTGATAAAATGCGCCGAGATCGGTTTTGCCACCCTGGTCGAGCTGGAAGCGCACCGTCCCTGCCCCGGGCGAGAACGCCGTGGACAGCAGCCCTGCTGATGAGGGGATGAGCATCTTGCTTTCTCCGTTGCCCCGAGCCAGCTCCGCGATGGAGACTTTCACATCCGCGTTCTTCGCCAGTTGTGAGTAGGCCTTCAGCGCCAGGATGGTGGTGGCAGCCGTGATGGTGTTGAACTGGCCTTTTGTGATCGGATCCGTGATGACGGCGAGGTCGTTGAATCCGATCTCTCCTGCCATTTCCGGGAAGTGGCGGCAGAGCAGGGCGAAGTCCTGCGCATTGCGCACCTGGGGATCGTCGTAATACGCCCCCCACCAGCGACTCTTGGGAGCCTCGACCTTGGCGGACTGGCGATGCAGACGCATGAGGGCCAGGCCTTCCTTGGGCTGCTTCAGCAGCACATAGGTGGAGGCCAGGTAGGACGCAGTCATGTCCCCGGCCCACCGGTCCTTGTACTTGCTCTCCAGGGTGTCGCGCAGATTCAGGACATAATTCGTGGTCACCTCTCCCTGCCGGGTGAGCAGGTAGATGGCCGCCGCTTGCAGGGCCGTTTCCCCCAAACCAGAGGGCTTGCCTTTGGCCATCTGCAGGAGCCGGTTTTTCGCCCCATCCAGCAGGGTCGCTGGCACGGCAAAACCCGAGTCTTTGGCCTCAGTGAGGAACTGGCTCACATAGATGCTGAGGAAATCAAACCCGCCAGGGCAGGAGTCATTCCAGTAACCAAAGCCCCCGTTGTTGTTCTGTCGCGATTGCAGGAGACCAAAGGCGCCGTCGAGCTGTTTCACCGCTTCTGCTTTGTCGAATCCGAAGTCCACCTCGGTGGAGACCAGGAGACGCGAGACCGCCTTGCTGGTGATCTGCTCCGAGCAGCCGTGCGGATACCCTGCCACATAGGCCTCCAGGCCCCGTGCGAGGCCCATGGGCAGCACGCTGGCGGTGGCTTCGTTTTTGCGGAACTGGGGGTACACCGTGCGCTTCACCGGCACATCCTGTTTCGACAGACGGAAGTAGCCACTCTGCACCTCCGTGAGATGCGGGGCAGCCGGGCGCACACTCAAGGTCGCACGCCTTTCCATGGCCTCCGTGCCGCCGCTGGCTTTGAAGACCAGCTCAGCGCCGCCGAGTTCATCCTTCACCCGGACGCGGAAGCGGGCTGTGCCTTCAGCGCCTACGGGCACTTCAAGGCTACGCGATGCACCGTCCACCAATTCCAGATGGCCATCGCCTTCGGCAGAGATGGAGATCGCGGTCGCCGCGGCGGCACCTTCCAAATTGTTGGCAACCGTCAGGCTGGCGGTGAATTCATCACCCGGCGCTGCGAAGACCGGCACGTTCGGAGAGAGCACAAACGGGCCTCGCACGGTGCTGGCAGTTTCTGCGGTGCCCATACCGTCTTGGGAAACGGCCACAGCCATGATCTTGAGCCGGCCCGCAAAGTAGTCAGGCACGGTATAGGAAACTTCCTTCCGCTCCGGCCCCGCCTCGACAATGCCGCTCCAGAACACCACCGGGGGCTCTTTGCGACGTTTGAAGGGGTTCAAGTGCATCTTGATCTTCGTGCCCTCGTCACCACCGAAGGCGCTGCTCTGGGCGAGCAGGGAGAACTCAGGCAGGATGAGATCCATCAACTGGGACGTCTCCACCTCCAGCGAGCGCTTGCGCATGAAGTGCGGCAGCGGCTGGGGCAATTTGTAGGCCGTGATCTGGGTGATGCCTTCGTCCACCGCATAGACGACAATGCGGGAGGGCTTGGCCGTCTTGAACCCGATCTTCAGTTCCTGGTTGGGCTTCACCAGCGGCGGAGCGTCCACCTCCACGGCCAGCTTCCGCTGATCGGGATTGGCTGTGAAGGACTGCACGGCGTAACTCAGGGGGGACATGAAGATCTCCTTCGAATCCAGCGCACGCACAAACGACACGTTCACATATGCATTGCCCTCCACCCCTTCCGGTACTGGGATGTGCTGGGTGCTGCCTGTCGTGGGCGACTTGAACCACTGCCAGCCGAGCACGTTCTCGCGCTCAATGGTGATCAGCCCCGCACCGGTGTAGGGTGCGTTGATGCTGAGTTCGAGGTTTTCACCACTGTTCCAGGAGCCTTTGGCCAGCTTCAGGTCCAGCTCGGCATTGCGGTCCAGGCTGCGCTCACTGTCGCCTTTGCCGACCACCGTGAAGGGGCACAAGCATACCACGTGAGACTCTGCATCCACCAGCTCATAGCGGTATTCGCCCGCCTTCTGCGTGGGCAGCAGCACGTCCGCACCGTCTGCAGGGAGCGTGAACTCCGCCTCAGACACCACCTTGTCCCGCGTTGTGGACTCATAGGCATAGCTGCCATTGGGCTGCTTGGTCAGCACGGAGAGGTGGCGCATTTCCACAATGCGTTGCTTCGGGCCGGGCTGGGCGATCTGGGCCAGGTTGGGAGCCAGGGCAATGATCTTGAGATGCCGCTCTGCATCCTTGCCGACGTATTGCAGATCTCCATCGGCCTTGTAGCCCACCACAAAGGTGAGGGGTGACACGAGCATGGACTGCGCCGTGCGCACACTGCGTCCTCCGTCCTTTTCAAATCCCTCTGCCAGGAAGTTCAGGAAGAAACTGCCTTCTGCGAAACGCTCCAGCGCCAGGTTGAAGACAGCGTTGCCATTGGCATCGGTCGTCTTTTCGCCAAGCTCCACCACCTTCGCAGCATCGGAGCCTTCTTCCGCGTCGTCCTCATTGAGGTTGCTCTTGGCCCAGTTATGGAAGGTGTAGTCCGGGAATTTGTCAAAGGAGAACCAGGCGGGATTGAGCTCCAGCTTCGCCTTCAAGGTACGGTCCGCCGCAGCAAACCCAAACAGGGACTGAAGGTTCAAGGAAGCAACCACCTCGCGGGGCTGCACCCAGCCGAGACCCGCCTCAGTGTTGAATGTCAGGGCCAGCTTCATCCGGTCCGGCTGGAAGTCCTCCAACCGGAAGGTGGTGCGGCCCAGCAGGAGCTTCTTGTCCTCATTCTCTCCCTGCATGAGGTAGAGCCGCGCCTGATAAGTGCCCGTGGGGTCCGATTCATCGGTGGGCAGCTCCATGTCAAAGAAGCCGTCTTCCGGCAGGGGGAGATTCTCCTCTGCCGTCTGGTTGCCTTTGGCATCGAAGAGCAGCAGTTTCACCGGAAGCCCATCAAGAGCACCCGACCAGTCACGTCGCCGGACAATGCCGCTGACATGAACCGCATCTCCAGGACGGTAAACACCGCGCTCCGTGAAGACGAAGGCATCAAGCGTCTCCTTCTGAGAAGCCAGCACGCCCTCAGTGTCGAACCTTGAGAAATCCACCAGTCGGTCCGGACGGTCAAAGGGTATTAACGCCACGTCATTGCCCAAACGGGCGATGATGGCCACCCGCGTCTTGTCCCGCTTGAGGTGCTCGACGGAGTCCAGGTGCAGGTGACCACCGCCCGTTGTCACGCCTTCGGTGATGAATTCGCCGTTCTTGGCCAGCACGATCACTTTTGCATTATCCACGGGCTCACCGCGCTGGATGCTCTGCACGAAGACTTCGCGGGAGCCATCGGCATTGCGCTTCACCAGCAGGCCCAGGTCGGTGACCAGAATGAAACGGCGGGAATGGCAGTCTTCATCGACGCGCACCCAGGGGTTCTCGGGGTCCACTTCCTGCTCCTTCTCCTTGGCCTCTGCAAGCTCTTCTTCGTCCAGCTTGCGCACCCCTTCGATGTCCACAAAGAACAATCCGCGTGAGGCATCCGGGTCCGCCGGATCCGCCGCACTGAGGGCTTCTGCAAAGTCAAAGGTCGAATAGTTGGCCTGGTACTCATTGCGCATGGAGGTCGGCTTGATCTCGCTCTTGATGCGGGCAATGTTTTCCTCATCCACGTCTCCGGACCAGTAGGGATCCTGGAAATCACCCTTGGCAAAACGCGCCACATGATTCACCTGGCTGAAAGGCACCCGGGCCAGTGTGTAGCGCAGATGGCCCACACCACGGGATTTGATGGAGATCTTCCGCTCGCCATTGAGGGCCAGCAAGCCCCCCTCGCCGAGAATGTCCACCTCATGAGGAAACTCCGGCACATCCATGATGGCGGCGAAGTCGCGCCCCAGCTTGAAACCGCCCAGCGCCTGCACGCCTTTGTTCACCCGCACAAAGAGATAGCCGCTGTCTTCCAGCAGGAACTTGAAGGCGTGGGACGTGCTCATGGGAGCGCCCTCTTCCACCTCCGTTTCCACCCGGGTCAATTTCACTTGCTTGGCCAGCTTGAGGAGTTCAGGGGTCACTTCACCCGTGGCTTTCCATTCATAGTCCTCCTCCGCCTTCTTGTCTTTCTCGGCGGGTTTGTCTTTGGGCAGCAGCCACAGCTCCACATGCTTCTCTATTTCCTCGCCCGTGGCGTAGCCGTTGCTCTCCACAAAGAGGTACTGCTCAGGCTCGCCTTCTTCCGTGCGGATGATGCGCGTGTCAGAGCCATTGATGACAAAGCCGCTGTAAGTGTCCGGCACGCGGACACTGGTCGCAACGGGCTTCTCGATCGCCTTGCCGCCGTTCGTAGTCACCACTCCAGGATTGAGGATGATCTTGATGAAGTCTTCCTTCTCCGGGATGGTCACCCTCGTGGTGCGCACCCAGAACTGGCGCTGGTTCTCACCCTCAACAATGGTGAAGGCAGGCGTCGTGGCGTCGCGCTTGCCGAAGAGAGGGGTGTTGCCCGTCACCTCGACACTGATTTTCTTTTCCAAATCAAGCCGCTCCACCGGGTGGGTGAACTTCAGCTCCGCCACCACCTGGTGCATGGCGGGATCTTTGGGGTCAGTGTAGAACTCCGACTTCGACACCGTGGCCTGCAGCGGCGCGGTGGTGAAGGTGTACTTGGGCTCCTTCAGCTTTGCTTCCTTCGGCAGACGGGCTGCATCGAGAGTCACTTCGAATTCCGTGCCGGCGGGCCAGTCCTTCTTCGGCTCAAAGACGAGTTGTTTGTCATTGATCCACTTCCAGGCCCCGGGCTGGGCAGGGGCCAGGGTCACGCCTGTTGCTGGCGATTTGCCAATCTGATCCAGAGGGGCAAGCGATTCATCGAAGCTCAGCCGCACGGGCTGAGGTTGCGCTTTGCCCTTCACCACTTGGGTCACACCCGGCGCTGCCAGTTTGCCCGAAACCTCCCGGACCACCGTCACCACTCGTGGACGCGGCTTGTGATCCTCCCACCAGTGGTAACCGTGCCAGCCGCCCAGAGTGAGCAGGCCTGCACCCACAATGGTGCCTGCCCAAACACCAGGTCGGCGGGTCATGCTTTCAAACAACGTCTGGAAGCCCGACACTCCCCATGCAGGAGGACGGTAGTTGAATTCACCAAAAATCGCGCGGGGGATCTTCCCCCAATTACGCGGCGCAAAAATACCAGGCCAGCGGGACATATAGGGATGGTTCGCCAAATTCTATGACATGTGACAGCGAATTACAAGACAGCCCGGACAAACAAACGTTGTGCCTATTTTCAGAATCTTTTGGGTGCCCGGCAGACTGTTTGACTTGCCGGTGAAAAGTCCTTTGCTTCCGGGCGTTTCCTTCTTTCCCATTTCCTCATTCTTTACTTCCCTCCATGAAAGCACTGACCCTTGTCGCCCCCTCCACTTTTGAATTTGGTGAAGCTCCCGCGCCCCAGCCTCAACACGGGGAAGTCCTGGTCGACATCAAGGCATGCGGCATCTGCGGCAGTGATTTGCACGGCATGGACGGACGCAGCGGGCGGCGCATCCCTCCCATCATCATGGGCCACGAAGCCGCCGGGGAAATCTCCGCGGTGGGGGATGGCGTCTCTGATTGGAGCGTGGGTGATCGCGTGACGTTCGACTCCACAGAATACTGCGGCACGTGTCCCGACTGCGAAGCTGGCAACGTGAACCTCTGCAAGAACCGCAAAGTGCTCGGGGTGTCCTGTGGCGACTATCGCCGTCACGGCTGCTTTGCCGAGCAAGTCGTGCTGCCCCAGCACATCCTTTACCGCCTGCCGAAGGACCTGGCCTATGAAAAAGCCGCCTTCGCCGAGCCTGTGAGCATCGCCTTGCACGCAGTGAATCTTGCCCCTGCTCCTAAAGAGAGCTCCCCCGCTCTGACCACGCGCCAGGAAATGGCAGTCGTCGTCGGCGCAGGTTTGATCGGTCTGCTCGTGCTACAAGCGCTCAAGGCTCGCGGCTGGAAGCGCGTCTTCGCCGTGGATCTCGACGACTCCCGCCTGGCTCTGGCCAAAGAACTGGGCGCAGAAGCTGTGTTCAACGCCAAAGAAGAAGGCGTGGCCGCCAAGCTCAAAGAACTCGGCGGTGGCGACGGTATCGACGCCAGCTTTGAAGTGGTCGGCGCAGCCGCCCCTGTAGATCTCGCCATCAAGAGCGTTCGCAAAGGCGGCACGGTGGTGCTGGTGGGTAACTTGCAGGCCACCGTGCCCTTTCCTCTGCAGGAAGTGGTAACGCGCCAGATCACGTTGAAGGGATCCTGCTCTTCCGCCGGCGAGTATGCTGAGGCCCTTGAGCGTATTGAAGATGGCAGCATTCGCGTGGAGCCCTTGTTAAGCGTCGTCGCCCCCTTGAGCGAAGGCGGCGAGTGGTTCCACAAAGCCGTGCAACCCGGGAATGGGTTGCTGAAGGTGGTGCTGAAGCCGGAGTGAGGGGGCGGGTGGGGAGGAGGAAGGGACTTTGGGGTGAGCGGAGAGCTGTTGCCCTTGATCAAGACGCCGCCTCCTTCCTCGCCTTTGACGCCTTCACGGGGAGCGCAGACTTTAGTCTGCCTTCGAACGTCTCCCGTGGCTCGCGGGCAGACTAAAGTCTGCGCTCCCGGTACGACCTCGCTTGAAAGAGGTGCGACTAAGGCTATTAGGTTGCCCTATGCCCAAACCCACGCAGGACCCGAAAGCTTGGCGCGAACGGTTGGATCGGTTTCGGGATGCCCATCCCAAAGCACAAGTGCAAAGACACGGTTGGGCCTCCAGAGGGTACTTGCCCCACTTCGAACAGGAACACCTGGTCCAGGCAATCACATTCCGACTGGCCGACTCTTTGCCTTCCTCGGTACTTCAGACTTGGGAGCGAGAGCTGGCGAAAGAGCCTGACAAATCCCGCGTCATCATCGTGCAAAGGCGAATAGCCTCTTATCTCGATGCCGGAAGCGGAGACTGCTGGCTCAGCCATCCGTCTATTGCGCAGCTTGTTGAATCTGCCTTGTTCCGCCACGACAACCAACGTTACCGCCTCATCGCATGGTGCGTGATGCCCAATCACGTGCACGTCATGATCGAATGCATCCCACCCCACAAACTTCCATCCATCCTCCAGTCATGGAAGGGCTATACTTCCCGCGAAGCCAACAAGATTCTCGGTCGCACGGGGCTCTTCTGGCAAAAAGACTACCACGACCGCTTCGTCCGCGATGAAAAGCATTTCGCCTCCGCCATAAACTACATCCATCAAAACCCAGTCAAAGCCAGCCTCATCACGGACGCCTCTCATTTCCCCTTCTCCAGCGCACGATTCCAGGAGCCGCGCTCCCTTTCCCCCTTGCCAGCCCCCGCCTCCCCGCTTTGATACCCTTCCCATGAGCAGTCCCGCACCCTCCTCCCCTCCTTCTTCCTTGACCGGTCAGGTCGCCTTTGTTTCCGGCACCTCCCGGGGTCTGGGCGAACGCTTTGCCATGACGCTGGCGCAGGCCGGTGCGGATCTTATACTCACGAGCCGGACACTCAAGTCCCTGGACGACATCGTGAAGCGCGTCGAGGACCTGGGTCGCAAAGCGCTGCCCCTGGAACTGGATGTACGCTCGTAT
>JBGGMQ010001089.1:0-10909 GCA_041287975.1 Verrucomicrobium sp.
ACCTTGCGCACCTTATCATTCTTCAGCACATGGTCCGCAAACATGAAGATGAAGCTGTCGACAGAGGCATAAAGCGCGGGGTCGTGCCATAGCCTCTGAAAGGCCTTTGCCACAGTGGTCTTCCCCGCGCTTGAGGTGCCATTGAGAAAGAGGATGGGGTGGCGCGTCACGAAAAATTTGTACTCCGAACAGTTTCCCACGCTCAAGTTCCTGGCATTGGCGTGCCCCCTGCAACAGCTTCCCTCGCCCACCTACTCCATCTTCTCTTTCAGCCGCTTCATCAGCTCCGCGTTTCCCTCGAGCTCTTCCAGAATGAGCGTCAGCACTTTCAGTGTGCTTTTGCTGATGTGGTGCTCCATGCCCTCCACATCCCGGTGCACGGTCTCCGCATCCAGGCCGAAGCCCGCGAGCAGACGGCTGAGGATGTCATGCCGCTTGGCGATGGCCTGGCCGATACGCCGCCCCTCGGCAGTGAGAGTGACTCCACGATAGCGCTCGTAAACGAGATACCCCTCGGCATCCAGCTTCTGGATCATGTTCGTCACACTGGCCTGGGAGATGCCCAAATTCTGCGCAATGTCCACCACCCGGGCATACCCCTTCGTCTCGATCAGATTATGAATCTGCTCCAGATAGTCCTCGATGGCACGGGACTGACCGTTGGGGGAGCGGACGGGACGCGGGTCGGGCATGGTCTGCGGAAGGTAGCAGGGAATGGCCTCCAATTAAACCGAAATCACCGTCGTAGCCTCTCCAATAAATCTTAGCCCAGACTAAGATTTATTGTTGACGCAAACTCGTTCTCGGGAAATTTAGCCCAGACTAAGATTTATAGACCCGCCAAACCCTGTTCTCCGCTCATCTCAATTCATGAAAGTTCCTCCTGCCAGTCTGTGCCTCCTCTTCTTGCTCACTCCGGGCCTTTATGCTGGCGAACTGGCGAAGGAAGGAGCCCTCGATCTGACGGTGCGGCCTGAGGGATCGAAAAGTGCCTTGCGCGAGATGCGCACGGACCGGCCTGACAAGACGGAGAGTGCCTACACCGTGGACGCAGGTCATTTCCAGATCGAATCCGACCTGATCACCTGGACGCGAGACCGCGAGCACGGGGTCGCGTTCGATGCCTTTGACGTGGCCACTCTGAATCTCAAAGCGGGCATCACTCCGTACCTCGACTTCCAGGTGGTGGTGGAAACTTACCACTACGAGCGGACTCGCACAGGCCGTGTGCGCCAGACGGACGAAGGCTTCGGCGATCTCACACTGAGGACCAAGTTCAACCTCTGGGGCAATGACGGCGGGCGCACGGCACTGGCAGTGATGCCCTTTGTCACGCTCCCCACCGCCAGCGGAAACTTCGGCGCGCCCAAGGCTGAGGCCGGGCTGATCATACCGCTTGCGGTCGAGTTGGGTGAAGGCTGGGGCCTGGGGCTGATGACCGAGCTTGATGTCGTCAATGGCGAGGGGGAAGGGTAGGGCACCGGGCACAGGGTCCACTTGGTGAATTCCATCACACTCAGCCGGGATCTCACGGAATCCCTAGGCATGTATGTGGAATTCTTCTCTGAGATCCCCACCGAAAACTCTGCCGCCTGGATCGGGACGGTGGATGTGGGCTTCACCTTTGCACTCACGGAAAACATCCAGCTCGATGCTGGAGTGAACGTGGGCGTCACCGATGCCGCCGACGATCTCAATCCTTTTCTGGGCTTCTCGGTCCGGTTCTAGCGCTCCTGTCTCATCCCACCCCTTCCTCATATCCTCTCACACATGCTTACCCGTCGCTTTCTCCTGCTCACCCTCGCTGCCACTGCCGGACTCACGGCTTGCGGCCCTGCGAGTTCCAATGGCACCTCCAAACCCGGTGGCCCCAAGCGGATCCTCACCACCTTCACCATCATTCAGGACATTGCCCAGAATGTGGCAGGCAATGCGGCCATCGTGGAATCCATCACCAAGCCAGGGGCCGAAATTCACGACTATGAACCCACACCGCTGGATCTGGTGAAGGCCCAGCATGTGGATCTGGTGCTGTGGAATGGCATGGGGCTGGAGCGCTGGTTTGAAAAATTCTTCCAGCAGGTAAAGGGCGTGCCCAGCGTGGTGCTCACGGAGGGCGTAGAGCCCATCGGCATTGGCGAAGGCCCCTACTCTGGCAGGCCCAATCCTCACTCCTGGATGTCCCCGGCCAATGCCGTGATCTATGTGGAGAACATCCGCAAGGCTCTCGTAACCCTGGATCCTCCCAACGCAGACACTTACAACGCCAACGCCGCGGCCTATACGGAGAAGCTGAAGGCGGTCGACGAACCCGTACGCAAGAAGCTGGCGACCATCCCGGCCGAGCAACGCTGGCTGGTAAGCTGCGAAGGAGCTTTCTCCTACCTCACCAGGACCTACAACCTCAAAGAGCTCTACCTCTGGCCGATCAATGCCGACCAGGAGGGCACCCCCCAACAAGTGCAAAAGGTCGTGGACGCCGTGAGGTCCAACCAGATCCCAGTCGTCTTCTCCGAAAGCACCATCAGTGATAAAGCCATGCTTCAGGTGGCAAAGGAGACCGGAGCACGGTACGGCGGCGTTCTGTATGTGGACTCTCTGACCAATGACGACGGCCCTGCGCCCACATATCTCCAATTGCTCCAGACCAATGCCGACACTATCCTCAAAGGCTTCGCCTGGAAGTGATGCCCAGTGCCTCTGGGCCGACCCCTCTCCGGCCCAGCTCTCCGATCTCCCCCATGACTGACTCGTCTACGCCGCTCTCGATTGAGGTCACGGATGTGACCGTGGCCTACACCAATGGCAATGTGGCCCTGCGCGACGCCAGTTTTTCCCTGAAATCCGGCACCGTGTGTGCCCTCGTGGGAGTCAATGGCAGCGGCAAGAGCACCCTGTTCAAGGTGATCATGGGTTTCCTGAAGCCCGCCAAAGGATCCGTCCGGATCGGCGGGCGTCCCGTAAAGGAGGCCCAGAAGCGCAACCTCGTGGCTTATGTCCCCCAGAGTGAGGAGGTGGACTGGACCTTCCCCGTGAGCGTGTGGGATGTGGTCATGATGGGCCGCTACGGAACCATGAACTTCCTGCGCATCCCCCGTGAGGAGGACCGCCGCATCGTCCAGGAAAGCCTGGAGCGTGTGGGAATGACGGAGTTCAAGGACCGGCAGATCGGCGAACTGTCCGGCGGGCAGAAGAAGCGCGTCTTCCTGGCTCGCGCCCTCGCCCAGCACGGCCGAATCATGCTGCTGGATGAACCCTTCACCGGCGTGGATGTTAAGACGGAGAGCGCCATCATCGCCCTTCTTGAGGAGTTGCGTGAGGAAGGCCACATCATTTTGGTTTCCACCCACAATCTGGGCAGTGTGCCTGAGTTCTGTGATCAAGTGGTGCTGGTGAACCGCACCGTACTTGCCTCCGGACCCACGGCGCAGATCTTCACCGAGGAGAATCTCGCCCTCGCCTTTGGCGGGGTGCTGAGGCACTTCAAATTCGACCACACGGATCTGCCGGGAGAGTCCCGCAATGAGGTGCTGCTACTTTCCGATGACGAGCTCCCCTTGCTGCTCGGTCAGGATGGCGCACCGAAGCGCAGTGGCGTGGGGACCAAGACCGGCCCGCTGGAGGACTCAAAGAAATGATGGAGAGTCTCCTCGTTCCGTTTCAGTACGAGTACATGGTGAAGGCCATCCTCGTGAGCGGCCTCATCGGCGGTGTCTGCGCCTTCCTCTCATGCTTTATCACGCTGAAGGGCTGGTCCCTCATGGGGGATGCGCTTTCCCATGCGATTGTGCCCGGAGTAGCCCTGGCTTCCATCCTTGGTCTGCCTTTCTCCTTGGGGGCCTTTGTCGCGGGGTTGCTGGCAGCCTTTGGCATGGGTTGGGTGAAGAATCGCTCCCGCCTGCGCGAGGATGCCGTCATCGGGCTCGTCTTCACCACCTGGTTCGCCATCGGTGTCCTGCTCCTCTCCCTGTTCCCCAGCCCGATCAATCTGCGGACCATCGTCTTCGGCAACATCCTGGGCATTTCAGACTCGGACATCGTTCAAGTTCTCGTGATCGCAGGACTGGCGCTTGGCGTGTTGCTCCTGAAGTGGCGCGATTTGCTGGTGTACTGCTTCGATCCCTCCCATGCGCGCAGCGTGGGCATGAATACGAACTTCCTGCACTTCCTGCTGCTCGCCCTGCTTTCGGCCACGGCAGTCGCGGCACTGCAGACTGTAGGAGCGGTGCTGGTGGTGGCCATGCTGGTCACGCCAGGGGCCACGGCCTATCTGCTCACGGACCGCTTCTCGAAGATGATCCTGATTGCCATCGGCATGGGTGTCGGCTGCGGCCTGGCCGGTGCCTACGCGAGCTATTTCCTCGATGGCTCAACGGGAGGCTGCATTGTGGTGTTGCAGACTCTCGTCTTCCTGGTCGCGCTGGTGCTGGCACCCAAGCACGGCCTGCTGGCCTCCCGGAACCGCCGGCGTGAAGCGCGTGCTGTGGCCGGCGCGCTGATGCCATCCACCCCCAAGGTGAGGACCGCACCGCCCAAGAAATTCAATTCCTGACATGAACTGGCTCGAACCCTTCCGCTATGCGTTCATGCTGGACGCCATGCTCATCGGCGCCCTCGTGGGTACGGTGTGTGCCGTGCTCTCCTGCTATCTGGTCCTGAAAGGCTGGTCCCTCATGGGCGACGCCATTTCCCATGCCGTGCTCCCTGGGGTGGTAGGAGCTTACCTCCTCGGCCTGCCGCTGGCACTTGGTGCCTTCATCACCGGTCTCTTCTGCGCCACCGCCACCGGCTGGATCAAGGCGAACACCCGCATCAAGGAAGACACGGTCATGGGCATCATGTTCACGGGCCTCTTTGCCCTGGGCCTGGTCATGTTCACCAAGGTGCAGACGGACGTGCACCTCAATCACATCCTCTTCGGGAACATCCTGGGCATCGAGCCTTCCAGCAAAATTCAGACGATCGTAGCAGCAGTGCTCACCCTCGGCGTGGTACTGACCCTGCGTCGGGATCTGCTGCTCTTCTGCTTTGACCCCACCCACGCACGCACCATCGGGCTCAATACCCAGATGCTCTACTATGTCCTGCTGGCTCTGTTGGCAGGGACCATCGTCGCCTCCCTCCAGGCTGTGGGTATTCTCCTCGTGGTGGCCATGTTGGTGACACCCGGCTGCATTGCCCACCTGCTCACGGACCGGTTCGACCGTATGCTCATCGTCGCCGTGGCCTCCTCCATCCTGTCCTGCGTGGTCGGGGTGTACGTCAGCTTCTTCCTGAACGCCGCCACCGGGGCCTGCATCGTCATCACCCAGGCGATCCTGTTCGCCCTGGCCTTCGTGTTTGCGCCCAGGCATGGATTGCTGGCAGGAAAATACGCCGCCAAAAGAGCCAAAGGCTGAAAAAGGACCAAAGGCCGCAATCAGTTTGCTTTTACTAGGCCTAGGATTAAATAAAGGAAACTCATTTCCCTTATTTAACGAATCATCTTAAAAAAGTGAAAGTCGAAGATTTCATACCCGGCAAGTACAGCCGCCAGTTCCACTACCAGAGCTTTACCCCAAGCCCAATCAACATGATCTGGACCTGGGATTCGCCAGAGATCAATAGCCTTCTCTCTGAGGCTAATCGTCACTTGGGGGAACTCAACGGGCTATCCCTAATCGTACCCGACGTGGATCGGTTCATTCAGATGCACGTAGTCAAGGAAGCACAAACCTCCAGTCGAATCGAGGGCACGCAGACCGAAATGGACGAAGCTCTGGAAGAAGATCCGGAAGAAATTGCGCCGGAGAAGCGCGATGACTGGAGAGAAGTCCGGAATTACGTCGCAGCGATGAATGGCGCAATAGATCGCCTGCAATCGCTGCCACTTTCCAATCGGCTGCTCTGCGAAGCACACGAAGTACTGATTTCTGGAGTGCGAGGTGAGGGGAAAACCCCTGGGGAATTCCGACGCAGCCAAAACTGGATTGGCGGCGCTACTCTCGTCGACGCAGTCTTCATCCCTCCGCACCATGAAGAAGTTCCACCCCTAATGAGTGATCTGGAGGCGTTTTGGCACAATGGTGAAATCGCCGTTCCCGACCTGATACGTATCGCGATAAGCCATTATCAGTTTGAGACAATTCACCCATTCCTTGACGGGAACGGGCGAATCGGGCGACTTTTGATCACCCTCTACCTTGTCAGCAAAGGACTCTTGCACCGTCCCTGCTTGTATGTCTCTGCGCACCTGGAGCGGCAGCGATCCGCGTACTACGACTCCCTAATGGCAGTGCGAACTCGCGGGGACCTGAAGCACTGGATCAAATTCTTCCTCGTGGCCATCATTGAGACAGCACGAAAAGGGGTGCAAACGTTCCAAATCATTCACACTCTCCGCCAGAGGACATCTGCGCAAGTTCAGTCATTGGGGAAGCGGGCGGCAAATGCCATGCGGCTTCTCGATTTCCTGTACCTAAAACCTGTAGTAACCGGCAATTCCGTCGCCAAGCATCTCGGTGTAACCCAGCCTACGGCCGATCGCCTTTTGAGCGACCTTCAAATGCTTGGCATCCTTCAGGAACTTACTGGTCGACAACGCAACCGCGTGTTTCATTTCGAGGAATACTACCGTCTGTTTGCTACCTAACCCCATCCGGTTGAGGTACTCATTGCCCATATCGATTCACCAATTGGCATTTGATGTTTGTCATTTGAAGTTTTGAATGCCCCCATGCCCATCTCTCTCTCCGCCAGCAACCTCGGTTTCATCTTCGACTGGGATGGCGTGATCATCGACTCCCATGCACAGCACGAGGAGAGCTGGGGACTGCTGTTTGAGGAACTCAAGCGCCCTATCCCTCCTGGCTTCTTCAAGGCGACCTTTGGAATGCGCAACCAGCAGATCATACCCCTGTGCTTTGACTTCGTAGCCGCAGACGATCACGCGGAAATCGCCCGTCTGGGCGACCGCAAGGAGGAGCTCTACCGCGAGATCCTGCGCCGCGATGGCATCGAGCCCCTGCCGGGAGTCCTCGCTCTGCTTCAGGAGTTGCAAGCACTGGGCATCCCCGCGGCCGTCGGCTCATCCACGCCGCGACTGAATGTGGATACCATCATGGCCATGACCGGCCTCGCCCCCTTTTTCCAGGCCAAAGTCACCGCTGAAGATGTCTCCGTCGGCAAACCGGATCCCCAGGTGTTTCTGAAAGCTGCGGAAAAGATCGGCCGCACTCCCCGACAGTGCATTGTCTTTGAAGATGCCTACGTCGGGATCGAAGCTGGCAAGCGCGCCGGCATGAAAGTGCTGGCCGTGGCCACCACCCATCCGCTGGAGTCACTGGGCCAGGCGGATGTTGCTTACTCGAACCTCGAGGGGCTCACCGTCGCGCGTATCTGCGAGGCGACCGGGCTTTCCTGACCCCCGTAAGAATGCCCCGGCTCGGGGTTCGGGTGGATCTTGTACAAGTTGTGTCAGCCAGGATACAATTCTGGACTTTCGTGATACAAACCTGGCACAGGTTGTTTCCTAAAAATGAAGAGTTCAAATCTCTTTAAAAATGATGAATAACCCCTCATAGGGCCCGTCGAAGATGCTGACCGCGAATCACAACACCGCGGGCAACAAAACCCTATGAAACTCATTATCTCATCCCTCGCCATCGCACTTACTTTGGCATTCGCGCCCACAGCCACCTTCGCTTTGGATCACAATCACGGCGGTGGTCACGGTCACGGCGGTGGTCACGGTCACGGCGGTGGCCACGGTCATGGGCACGGCCACGGCGGCCACCAGATCTTCATTCCTGGCGTCGGCTGGATTCACGTTGGCAGGTAAGCCACGCCTCCGACCACCAGGTCCTGTTATGGTCTGAACCGCCAGGGCGGATGAATACCGCGCGACTTCCCGCAGTCAAACTACCTGCCAAGTCCAAACTCAAACCGAATCAAAACTCAAACCCAGGCTCTTCACGGAGCCCAACCTATGAAGAAGCTCATCCTTCCCTGTCTGGTGCTGATCATGGCGGCCGGTGCGGCGGTCGCGTCCTCAACCGCTCTTCCGCCGGAAGTTGCCAATGCGTCCTTCATGCAGAAACTCCGCCACGTTTGTGGGGTGCGCTTCTGCGGCTGGCACGACCACCATCACTGCCATGACTGGTGCGATCGGCGCGGTCACCACTGGCACTGCCCCGGACACGATTGATTCGCCCGAGACACCTCCCGAGGCAATCCGCCACCAGCCCACTGCAGGGGCTGGCTAAGTGGAGCGCCTCCGTCCAAACCTAGTCAACCTGGACCGGTCATGATGCCGGGACATCCGGCAACGCTGGAGAAAGCATGAGGTAGTAGTCACTGCCTATGTCTTCACCGCGCCCTACAATTTTCCAACCCTGCCCTTCATAGAAGCTCAGGGCCGGCACATTTTTGATCGCGCACTTCAGGCTCCAGGTCGCTGGTGCTGACTGCAAGACGGCCGCCAGAAGCATTTTCCCGATACCCAATCTCTGACGGTCAGGCTCCACATAGAGGTGGTGAATAAAATGTTCGGGCATCCACACGGAGATGAAGCCCACCAGCTCTCCCGATTCCAAAGTCGCCACCCAGATTTTCTCGCCAGCTGTCTCAATGGCAAAATCGGTCAGTGAAAAGCTGTCCGGTGTACGCCAGTGAAAGGTGGCGTACCGGCAGCGCAGCAACAACGCTGCGAGCGCCAGCTCGTCCTCGGGGGTTGCCAGACGAACAACAGGGGAGACGGGATCAGGATCGATGGTGGAGGAAGCCATGCCGTTGTCATCCCTACGACTCACACAAACTATTGTGTTGAAACATTTTTGACTCAGTAGGGGTCCGGCGGATTCCTCTACTCATGCCAGACTGACTGCAGAGTCAGGAGTACTGCAATTCCTCCACTCGACAACCCACGCGGAAAAGTCATCTTGGGGAATGTCATTGTTAAATGGAAGCGACCTGCTGGAAGCAGGCTGGGAGCCCGGGCCAAACTTCGGCCTCGCCCTTGCCAAAGCGCGTGAGTATGAAGCTCGCGGAGTGACGGAGCGTTCCTACCTTCTGAAACTCCTGCGCCGTGATTTCCCTCCACAGCAGCCCAAGATTCAAATGCGCCAGGAAAGCGCACCCCTGGCTGAAGCGATCGCTGCCACGTGTGAAGAAGATGTGAAGAACATCAAAAACGTCCGCAGGTACATGCAGGAACTCCTGCTTACTCCGGTGGTGGCACGCGGCGCTGTCATGCCCGATGCCTGCCCTGCGGGGTCTGCTCCAGCAACCATTCCCGTGGGTGGAGCGATTGCCGTGCAGAACGCCATCATTCCCAGCGCCCACAGCGCGGATATCTGCTGCTCCATGCACGCCAGCTTCTTCAAGTGTGACAAGGATGTTTCCTCCATGCTGGATGACCTGATGGCTTCGACACGCTTCGGCATGGGCGGACGCAAGCCTGAAAATTTCGTGCCGCACGCTGTGAACCATGAACCTGTCTGGGAGAATCCCTTTCTCCAGGGTCTTGAGGGAGACGCCTTGAAACACATGGCCGATCAGGGGGACGGGAATCACTTCGCTTACCTCGGGCGCATGAGTCTCTCCGAGGAAGGGCGTCAACAGCTGCACGCCGCGGGTCATCAAGCACTCGCTGACTCGCTGGCAGGTGAACAGGAATGCCTCGTCCTTGTCACCCACCATGGATCCCGGGGTCTTGGTGCCAAAGTCTATGCCCGGGGTCAGAAGGCGGCCCTGGCCCATGTGAAAAAGCATGCGGAGAATGTGCCTGTCGCTGCCGCCTGGCTCGACTATGGAACGCAGGAGGGTCAGGACTACTGGGAGGCGTTGCAGTATGTCTCACGCTGGACCAAAGCCAACCACGAGAGCATCCACGCGAGGTTCCTGGAAAAGGTGGGAGCGAGCTTCCTCGCAGCCTTCGGGAATGAGCACAACTTTGTCTGGAAACGTGGCAACACCTTTCTGCATGGCAAAGGTGCCACTCCCGCCTGGAAGGATGAAGACGGTCGGCCACTGCTGGGGTTGATTCCTCTCAACATGGCGAGCCCCATCTTGATGGTCCTCGGCAAGGACAATCAGGACTACCTCTCCTTCTGCCCCCACGGGGCGGGACGCAATGTGTCACGATCGGCCATGCTGCGGGACTACAAGAACGACGAGGGTGAACTCGATGAAAAACGCGTGGCCCAAGCCCTGGCCGAAAGCACCAAGGATATCCAGGTGCGCTGGTTCTATGGCAAAGCAGATCTCTCCGAGTCGCCCTTGGGCTACAAACCTGCCGCGCAGGTGAAAGCCCAAATCCAGCAGTTTGGTCTGGCAGACGTCGTGGCCGAGATTAAGCCCCTGGGCTCCATCATGGCTGGTGATTCAGGCCCACCGCCGTGGATCCGGCGCAAGGAGGAACTTACCCCCAAACAGCTTCGCGCCATCGAGCACCGCAGTGACCGCCGCAAAGAACGGCAGCGACTACGAGACGTCGATGATGTGGAGGCTCACAGTAGTGATGGCGACATGTAATGTCGGTGGCAAAGTGTCGAGCGTTATGCAGTCAGCAGATAACAATCCATGCCCGGAGGAGCCCAAGCGGCATAGACTTATGGCGCTTTGGTCTATGCTGGCGATCGTTGGCATAACTACAGCGGGATTGATTCTGGTCTCCATGCGCAGGGTGCCGACGACTGAAGATTTCGAACGCAGACATGCCAACTCGGTGGCCGCTCTTGACGAGTTAATCGCAGAATTTGATCGCGTGAACTGGCGTCGCTCCTTGATCGAAGATATTGCAGAGGAATATGGAAGAAGACTGCAGAAAGATAGCGTGTTGGAGTCGAATGTTAAATTGGAACATTCGACATTTGGGATATATGACAGCAATCTCGCTGACAAGCGTTCGTATTTGGAAATGCCGCTGCGA
>JBGGMQ010001090.1:0-3435 GCA_041287975.1 Verrucomicrobium sp.
ACCGGGCACGGCTTGGGCGTTGGGGGTACGACACCGTCCGGCGCGAACTCAGGATCATTCAAAAAAGCCGAGCTGCCTCCGTTCTTGAGCGTGGCCCGCACATCCGGCACGGTGGCCAGGTTCACCAGGCGCGTGGTGTCGAATTTCCAAGCGGTGCCTTCGCGGAGAAATTTCAGGATCAGGAGGTTCTCAGGGATCTCCGGGGAGTCCAACAGGCCCATATCCACCTTGCCGAAATAGACGAGCTGGCCAGTTGCGCCGTTGATATCGATTTTTACAAACCTCAGCGTCGCGGTCTCTGGAGGGCGAATGGGCAGATCAAAGAGGGCTGCAGGGAAAGGCTGCTTCTGGCTGACGATCAAATTCCGCGTCATGATCTGCCGGGGTACTGCCGTCGCTTGCTGCCAGGAGGCCAGGCTGCGGGTCACCATCGCCTCGCGCCAGCGGGAGTAGGCCTGCTCCATTTCCCTCCTGGAGGTGGCGTTGTCGGCCTGCAGCGCTAGACTGGGAAGAAATAAAAGTGCAAGGAGGATGGCAATTCGGGTCATTTCCGGCAGACTAGCAAGGTTGACGCCGCAACGCAAAACGAAGGATCTTGTGGACAGTAGGAAACCTTCCCGTATGGAGAATGAAAGACGGAGGAAATCTGGCAGGCCAAATGCTCTTTATGGTGCTGCCCGCCACACCTTTGTGTCAGATTCGTAAAAGTATTTGCCCACCCTGATATTCTCTGGAAGATCGCCGCCTGATTTTTATGCTGCCTCACGAAGACAGTCTCACCAAACTTCCTCCGATTGATCGCAATCGCGAGCTTTTGAAGACTGCCCGTGACGAAGTCTACAAGACGGTAAACGGTCAGGATCTGCCTGTTTACTTCTGGGAACCCGCTCCGGACAAAGCTCCTCCCTACCCGAAAAGCGTCATCGCTTTCTTCTACAGCAGTGGCTGGGACAATGGGCAGGTGAGCCAGTTCGCCCCACATTGTCTCTATTTTGCCTCTCGCGGCATGACGGCCATGGCCTTCGATTACCGCGTGTCCGCCCGCCACGGCACCACCCCGGTGGAAGCATTGGCCGATGTGCGCTCCGCCATGCGTTGGCTGCGCCTGAATGCGGTGGAACTCGGCATCAATCCCGGCAAGATTGTTGGTGCCGGTGGCAGCGGTGGTGCCCATCTCGTGGCTTCGGCGGCGATGATTCAGGGATTCGATGAGGCTGGCGAGGACGCTGGCATCTCCTGCGCTCCCAATGCGCTGGCCCTTTTCAATCCTGTCCTGGACACTTCCAAGAAAGGTTTTGGCCACGACAAGTTCATCCATCCGGATGACGCGAAGAAGGCCAACCTGATGGCGGCGATCGCACCCGGCATGCCGCCAACGCTGATTTTCCACGGCACGAACGACCGCGTAGTCCCCTTTGAGACCTCCGAGGAGTTTGTCCGGAAGATGAAGAAGAAGAAAAACGTGTGCGAGATCATGGTCTATGAGGGCCAGGGCCACGGCTTCTTTAACTTCAATGTCTCATTCGACCTGTATCAGGGCACGCTGAATGCCCTGGACGATTTCCTGGTCGGACAGGGATTCATTGAGCATGATCCCGACATGCAGGTGGACCTGATGTAGAGGCACCGATTGGCCATGGATCGGCTTCCCGTGCGGCACCTCGTTGTTCCCGCTCCGAATTTCCCCTTCCATGAACTACCCTCTCAAGCTCTCGTTCAAGATCCTCGCGCTCGCGCCCCAGTGCTACGTCCAGGACGCCAATGGCAATGAAGTCTGCTATGTGAAGCAGAAACTCCTCCGTCTGAAGGAGAAGGTGGAGGTCTTCACGAACTCCACCCGTCAGGAGATGCTTTGCACCATCAGTGCGGATCGCATACTCGACTTCAGCGCCGCCTACACCTTCCGCGCTCCCGATGGTCAGGTGCTCGGAGCCGTCCGTCGGCGCGGCTTGAAGTCCTTCTGGAAGGCCTCGTACCAGATCATGGATGCCAAAGGCAACCCCGCCTTCGAGATCCAAGAGGAGAACCCCTTCGCGAAGATTCTCGACTCCGTACTCGGCGAGATTCCCGTGATCGGGCTGCTCAGCGGATTCCTGGCCCATCCCCGCTATGCGGTGACCCAGGGGGGGAAGACCCTCCTCCGCATGACCAAGCGCCGAGCCTTCTTTGAGGGCCGCTTTGATATTGAGCAGATCGAGCCAGTCCCGTCCCAGGACGAATTGGGAATCGTACTTTCCTTGCTCATGTTTGTCCTGCTGGAACGTTCTCGTGGCTAGCGACTAACAAAAAGGCGTGGGGCTTGTCTCACGCCTTCGTGATTTTTACCCGCGGCATCTGCACAGGATGCCGCGCATCGTCCGTTCATTGATCCCATCATGATGACCCGCAAGCTCTCCCTGAGTCTCGTGGCGCTGCTCTTTGCCGCCACGCCTTTCACCCCCCGCCTGCCGGCGGAAACCTGGCCCCACGAGGAAAGTGACCTCAAGCCCGATGGCAAGGCCGTCTTTGGCCGCCTGGAAAACGGCCTGCGTTATGTCATCTACCCAAACAAGTTCCCCGTGGAGCACCGCGCCAGCATCCGCCTTTTCATTGATGCCGGTTCCCTCATGGAGGATGACGATCAGCAGGGCATGGCCCACTTCCTGGAGCACATGGCCTTCAACGGCTCCAAGAACTTTGCTGCCGGCACCATGGTGGAGCGCTTCCAGCGCATGGGCATGGGCTTCGGAGCGGACACCAACGCGCATACCTCCTTCCGCGAGACCGTCTACAAGCTCGAACTGCCCAAGGTGGACGAGAAGATGCTGACCGAGGGCTTTCAGCTCTTCCGGGATGACCTCGACGGCATGCTGCTGGGCGAGGGCGAGATCGACAAGGAACGTGGCGTCATCCTCAGCGAAAAACTCGCCCGCGACTCCGTGGAAACCCGGGTCATGGAGGCTGGCTACGAGTTTTCCATGCCGAATGCCTTACTGCCCAAGCGCTTCCCCATTGGCAAAGAAGAAACCATCAAGAACATGAAGCGCAGCCGCTTCGTGGACTTCTACAACAAGTGGTACACGCCGAAGCGCGCCGTGGTCGTGGTCGTGGGGGATGTCGACGTCCCCCTCGTGGAAAAGTTGGTGAAACAACATTTCGCCAGCGCCAAGCCCGCCAAGGATGAGTCTCCTGACCCGGATCTTGGCAAGCTCAGCGGTGGTCGTGGTTTGATCGCCAAGCTCCATTCCGAGCTGGAAGCGCCTGCCACGGAGATCAGTATCGAGCGCGTCTATCCCGCGAAAAAAGATGCCGACTCCAGCACCCGCCGCCGGGAGAAGATGATCCGCAATCTCGCGGACAGCATGATCAACAAGCGTCTGTCTGAGCTGGCCAAAAAGGAAAACTCGCCTGTCATCGAAGCCGAGGCTTACAACTTCGACATGTTCAAGTTCGTCG
>JBGGMQ010001091.1:0-7762 GCA_041287975.1 Verrucomicrobium sp.
GGGCTCGAACTGGCACTTCGCCACCGGTGTCAGCGAGAAGGGAGTGAAGCATCCCGCCACTTGCCGGGCTTCCTTGAGCGTTAGGACCTTCGTCGCTGAGACCTCGGGATCGTCACTTTCATCGGCGGCGCGGTATTCGATGATTCGCACTGATACCGCATCCTTCAGAATGCGACGAACCTCCCATGACGTCAGAAAGCCCCGGGTGTAGTTCGCGTAAAGAATCGCCACCACCAGAAATGCCAGCGCCAGCACGAGGCGTCGGTTGGAAAACAGCCGCTTCATGCTGGTCTTTCTGGCATCGTTATTTTTCGAGGCAGCTCGACTACTTCCGCTTGAGCTGAGGGAACAGCACCACGTCGCGGATGCTCTCTGCGCCTGTGAGCATCATGACCAGACGGTCGATGCCGATGCCAATGCCGCCAGCGGAAGGCATGCCGTACTCCAAAGCCAGGAGGAACTCTTCGTCCACTTTCTGCGTCTCTTCGCCTGCCTGATGCTCCAGGCGCTCACGCTGCACAATGGGGTCGTTGAGCTCGCTGTAGCCAGGAGAAATTTCCTGGCCGTTGATGACCAGCTCATAGACATCGACGACGCTACCATCAGCCTTGTTCTGCTTGGCCAGAGGCACAAGCTCCGCTGGCACGTGGGTGACGAAGAGCGGATCGAAGCTCTTTTCTTCGATCAACTTCTCAAAGACCTGCTGGCTGACTTCATAGTCCACCATACCGCCGCTCACCTCGACGCCGAGCTCCGCGCACTTGGCCTTTTTATCTTCCAGAGACAGTTCGAACCAGCCTTCGCCAGCCACACCTCGGATCAGCTCCTTGTAGGGAGCGCGACGCCACGGACGCTGCAGGTTGATCGTACGCGTGACATTGCCTTCTTCGTCCTTGTGCTCGATGAGCAGACCACCACAGAACTTTTCTGCCAGGTGACAGACCAGGCTTTCCACGAGGTCCGCCATCTGCTCGAAATCCGAGAAGGCCCAGTAGGCCTCCAGCATCGTGAACTCAGGATTGTGCCGACGGCTCAGGCCCTCATTGCGGAAGTTCCTGTTGAGTTCAAAGATCTTCGTGAAGCCACCTACCAGCAGACGCTTGAGGAAAAGCTCAGGAGCGATGCGCAGATACATCGCCATGTTGAGAGCCTTGAAAAAGGTCTCAAACGGCGTGGCCGCAGCACCACCAGGAACGTCCTGCATCATGGGTGTTTCCACTTCGAGGAAACCACGATCCTGGAGGAAACGGCGAATCTCTGCGACCATCAGGCTGCGCTGCACAAAGGTGTCGCGGCTCTTTTCGTTGCTGATGAGGTCCAGATAACGCTGGCGGTACTTGATCTCGCGATCCGTCACCCCATGCCACTTGTCCGGCAGCGGACGGAGAGCCTTGCTCATCACCTGAAGTGTGGCGGTGTGCACCGAGGGCTCACCTGTCTTCGTGACGAAGGTCTTGCCGGTAACGGCTAGCCAGTCGCCGATGTCCACCAGCTCAGTGAGCAGTTCAAAAGCTTCGTCGCCGATTTCCTTCTTGTTCACATAGCACTGGATGCGCCCGGTGATGTCGGAAAGGTCAAAGAACACGGCCTTGCCCATGGTGCGGCGGGCGGTCACCCGGCCTGCCACTTTCACTTCCAGCTCGGGCTCGAAGTCACGGCGCAGCGCCCCGGGTTGGTGAGTGGTATCAAAGCGTCCGCCGAACGGATCGATGCCGCGCGCGAGCATGGTGTTAAGTTTGTCGCGGCGGATTTGCAGCAGTTCGGATTCGGAATGTTCTTGTCCTTGCATGGGAAGTGGCGTCAAGTAGACCGCTGTGAGCGGAAACGCACCTCTAGCCGAGTCTCTGTTATTTGCCACCTCAAAGGTGACGGCGGACGTCTGGCTGGACAGCCGAGGAGCCCTCTGGCACCCGGAAAGACGCTGGCTGGCAGTTGCCGACCTGCACTATGGCTATGAGCTGACCATGCGGCAGGCAGGTGGCCTCTTCCCTCAGTGGGGCATGGAAGACATTCGTGCCCGACTACAGAGTCTTATTTCCCACTACGCTCCAGAGAAGCTGATTCTCGCCGGAGACATCATGGACAGCCACGGGTGCGCCGAGGAGACACTCACGCTTCTCGCCTCGCTCAAATTGAAGGTGCCAGAGTTAATCTGCCTGGAAGGCAACCACGAGCGGCCCTCCCTCCTCAAACGATGGGATTTCCGCTCCTGGCATCGTGAAGAGGAATACCTCTGGCATCACGGGCACGTCCCTGAAAAAATACTCGGATGTGCTGAAGCTGCGCATCAAGCCAAGATTCAGATCACCGGCCACTGGCACCCCGCTGTGTCTCTGGATGATGGCGCAGGCACACGGATCAAGCTTCCCGCACTAGTCCTCCGGAAAACACCGAGGTTATTGCAGCATTGGGTCCTCCCCGCCTTCTCCCCTTGGGCGCGAGGCGGAAGAATGCCCAAAGAAGACTCGCAAGCCAACAGCAGAACCGAAATGTGGGCCTGCCACAAGCGGCGGGTGTTTTTGGTGGGATAGGCCCTCAAGATTCAGTCACAGTGGTTGAGCCTTCTCGGCCCAACCACCCTCGCCGCCCAGCACATCAGATCTGGCTGATCACTACCGGTGTGTCGTCGCCACCATCATCTCCCTTGCGGGGCGCTGGCTTGGGCTTGCGACGGGGCACACCCTCCTCTTGGAGGATGCGATCCTCAATGAGCGGCTTCACACCTGACTCAGGGGAGGGATCTTTCTCGGTGAAAGGCGACTGCTTTTTGTAATTCTGCAGGCGGTCACTGAGTTCCTTCTCCAGCTTGTCATGCTCTTCTGCCGAGACTTCCTTGGTCTTTTCCTTGTCGTCATCAAACATGACGATGGCCTTCATCTGAAGCTGCACGGCCTCACCGAACTTGCCTGTGCGTGCCAAGGCTGCCGCGAGCGTGTCGATCATTTCGTACTGCTTGCCACTCAGTTTATCCACGGCACTGCGGGCCACTTCCACCGCAGCATCTCCGTCATGGAAGCTCTGATCCGGGCAGACGGCGAGGAACCAGGCGAGATCATTGCGAGCCCAGGGATCATCAGACCGGGCAGCGCGGCGATACCAAGCCTCGGCGCGACGGTAGTCGAGAGGAACGCCTGTACCGGTGTAGTAAAGATACGCCAAGTGCGTCATGGCACGGATCAAGCCATTCTGAGCCGCCTTCAAATACCACTCCGCTGCACTGCGAGTGTTCTTGTCCAGGCCCAGCCCACGCTCCAACTTGAACGCATACATTGCCTGGGACGGGGCAAAGTCCTGATGGGCAGCGCGCTCCAGCCACTTGTTGGCCTCTGCTTGATTTTTCTCCACGCCCTTACCCATTTCATAGCACTGGGAGAGATTCTGTTGGGCAAGAGGAAAACCGTATTTGGCAGCCTTCTCATACCATTCGAAGGCCTTCTTCTCATCTTTGGGGAAGCCTACTCCCTCCTCATTCATGGTGCCGAGAGCATTCATGGCCTCCAGCTTTTCCTGGTCGGCAGCGCGCGTCAGCCATTCCACAGCCTTCTGTTCGTCCTTGTCCAAGCCTTCACCACCGAGGTAGCGGATTCCCAGCTCGAATTGCGCATCCGCATTGCCTCGCTCCGCCAGTTGCTTGAGTGCCGCAGCATCAAATTCACGCTCACCGATATTGGACTGGGCCATGCCTGAGGAGGCCAGCAGCAACATCACGACGCCCTGAAGCAGGAAGCGAAGGTTTTTCATGTTTTGGAACATATAGGGTAATGATACGAACGACAACCTCAGACATCACACAGCATCATCCGTTCCGCCCGCGGTTGCCGACTTCATCCATCTCAATCGACGACGCAAACTACTCTAGGGCTATCTTTGTGACAGATTCATACGGCTGGGCCTCACTTTGACCCCAGACGCCGGATTTGGTTCACTTGTCTGTAGCTCCAAGCGTCTGCGACCAAGCCCCATCCGAATCTGTGATAACGGAAATCCAATTTAGCGATGGCAGAAATACCCGGCCGTTCTTAAAATCCAGGAAATGGAACTGCGCCATCTGCGTTATTTTCAAGCCGTGGCTGAGGCACTGAGCTTCTCCAAGGCGGCTGAAAAACTGCACATCGCCCAGCCTGCACTCAGCCGGGCAGTCAAGGAACTGGAAGATGACCTGGGGGCGGAGCTACTGCAACGTACCAAACGGAGCGTGCGACTGACGCCGGCGGGGAGTGTACTCCTCCACGAAGCAGGGCTCCTCCTTGGCCTCTGTGAAGAGGCCGTGCGCAAGGTCCAGCGAACCGTCCGGGGTCAAGAAGGAGAGCTTCGACTCGGCTTCATCGGTCCCCCCACCCAGCCTTTCCTTTCCCGGGTGCTCAAAGAGTACCGCCGTCGCCATCCCCGTGTGACGGTCATCCTGGAAGAACGCACGCCTGAACGAGTCTGGGAAATGGTCTCCAAAGACCGGATCGACGTTGGCCTCACCCGCCCCGTCACCGCCAGTGACCGCATCCCCCTCCAGACGCTGCTGCTACGCCGGGAGTCGCTTTCGGTCGTCGTTCCGCGCTCGCACCCTTTGGCCCAGACCGCCAAAGTCACTTGGAAAATGCTGGACGGGCAGCCCCTGATCGTCCTCGCCCGCCGGGAAGGTGTGGGACTCTACGATCGCATCATGATCGGCTGCCACCGGGCAGGCTTCTCGCCCAAATTGACCCTTACACCGAGTATCGTCGGCACCGTCGTGACCTACGTCGAAGCGGGAGCCGGCATTGGTGTCGTCCCCGAGAGCGTTGACACGCTCACCCACAGTCCCGACCTCATCTTCAAGCCCTTGCACCCCATCATCTCCGTGGACCTAGTTATGGTCTGGAACAAGTCCCAGAACAATCCCGCGGGAGATGCCTTTCGGGTACTGATGAGTGAATGGGTGGAGAGGGGCCTGCTTTTGGCGCAAGGCGAATAGGAAGGAGGAACTCTTTCGCTTCGATTACCAGTGCGTCAGTGGGCAGTAGTCAGTGCGTCAGAATGCAGTGGGCGACCGCAGACCTCCAGGCATCGCGCGGGCGGTAGCGCCTCAACCCTCCCCTTGCGGTGCACCTACATTCCCCGTATCTTACGCCTTGTCTTCCACCCGTCCATCTCCTGAGCTCCTTTCGCCTGCTGGCAACTGGGAATGCGCCCGTGCCGCCGTTGCCAATGGGGCTGATGCCATTTTCTTCGGCCTGCCCCGGTTCAACGCCCGGTTGCGAGCTGACAATTTCACGGAGGCGGATCTGCCGGAACTCATGGCGTTCCTTCACAAGCATGGGGTACGGGGTTACTGCGCCTTCAACACACTCATTTTCACCGGGGAACTTGAGGACGCCGAGGCTCAATTACGTCTTTTGGAATCCGCAGGCGTCGATGCCGTGATCGTTCAGGATTTGGGCCTTGCCCGCATGGTCAAGGCGCTGGCTCCGAAGCTGCATCTGCATGCTTCCACGCAGATGACCATCACCTCGCCTGAGGGGCTGCGATTTGCGCGAAACCTTGGCCTGGATCTCGCGGTGCTCTCACGCGAACTCTCCCTGCGCGATCTTGAAGCCTTCAAAAAAGACGCTGAACTGCCGCTCGAAGTCTTTGTCCACGGAGCTCTCTGTGTCGCCTACTCCGGCCAGTGTCTCACCAGTGAGTCTCTGGGTCGTCGCAGTGCCAACCGCGGCGAATGTGCCCAGGCCTGCCGCATGCCCTACGAACTGATTGTGGATGGCGAGCTGCGTGACTTGGGAGACAAACGTTATCTCCTCTCTCCCCAGGATCTCTCCGCCGTGGAGGAGATTCCCGCACTCATCGCCGCTGGCGTGCACAGCTTCAAGATCGAGGGCCGCCTCAAATCGCCCGAATACGTGGCTGCAGTGACGCACGTCTATCGCAAGGCCATGGATGCAGCCCTGGTGGCACTGGAGGAGGAAAAGGCGCTGCCCCCCACCCTCCTTGCGGACGAGGATCGTTACGCCCTTGAGATGACTTTCAGCCGCGGCCTCTTCTCCGGCTGGATGCACGGGGTGAACCATCAGAAGCTGGTCGGCGCCCGCTTTGCCAAAAAGCGCGGCCCCTTTGTCGGCGAGGTCCGCACGGTCGACCGTGATACCATCGAACTCTCTGGCTTTGAAACGCCGCTGAAGCCCGGCGACGGCGTCGTGTTTGAGAACCCCTCCGACACGAATCGTGAACAGGGCGGCTATCTGTTTCACGTTGCCGGCCACCGCATCGCGTTTCAACGCGGCAAGATCGACTTCAATCACATCGCTCCCGGCACTCGCGTTTACAAGACTGCCGACCCCGCCTTGGAAAAAGAGCTCCAGGCCACCTTCAAAGGCGACCTGCCCATACGGAAGCGTCGTCCGCTGCATCTGGCCGCACGGGGTCAAGCGGGGTCTGCTCTGGAAGTCACCGCCCTGCACCCCGACGGGTCCGTCGCTGCCAGCATCAACTCCGCGATGCCCCTCGAAGTAGCCCAGAAGAAGCCCTTGAATGCGGACACACTGGAGCAGCAGTTTGGCCGGCTCGGTGGCACGCCCTACGAACTGAAGCGCCTGGACTTTCATGTCGAAGGCGAAGTCATCATTCCCGTCAGCGAGCTCAACCGGATGCGCCGGGCTCTGGTGTCAGAACTGGACCTGCTTCCCGGCACCCCAGTATTCGAGTCCCCACCGCCTGAGGGCAGCAGCGTTTCCGCTCGTGCCATGCTGGCCCCACTCCGCGCCGCCCGCGACGAGGAAACTGACACTTCACCCCGCAAAGATCCCCGCCTGCATGTGCTCTGCCGGAACTTGGCTCAGATCGAGGCTGCACTCCATGCTGAGGTCGCCAGGGTTTACGTCGACTTTGAGGATGTCCGGCTTTACGGCGACGCCGTGACCCGCGTGCGGGACCATGGTGGCAGTACGGAGATCTTCCTCGCCACACCCCGCATCCAGAAGCCCCGCGAGGAGGGCTTCTTCAAACTTATTGCTCGCGCGAATCCGGACGGCGTTCTGATCCGCAATCTGGGTGCCATCGCCTTCTTTGCTGAAACGGGATTGCGCACGACAGGCGACTTCTCACTGAATGTCGCCAATCCTCTCACAGCTGAGTTCCTCAAGCGCACGGGACTGGAGCAACTCACGGTAAGCTACGACCTGAACATCGAGCAGGTGCTCGACCTCCTCTGTGGTTGCCCACCCTCATGGTTCGAGCTCACGCTTCACCAGCACATGCCCATGTTTCACATGGAGCACTGTGTTTTCGCCTCCTTCATGTCGAAGGGCACCACCTTCCTGGACTGCGGTCGCCCATGTGAGAAGCATCAGGTGAAATTGCGCGACCGCACGGGCATGGAGCACCCGCTGAAGGCCGACGTCGGCTGCCGCAATACTCTCTTCAACGCCGTCCCCCAAACAGGGGCGAGGTTCTTTGAAATGCTACGCCACGCGGGGCTCGGCACCTTCCGGGTAGAACTGCTTGAGGAGTCTGGCGACGAGGCCACCCGCGTCATCTCCCTCTATCAAGGCCTGATGAACCAGCAACAAAGCGGCGACACTCTTTGGCGCGATCTGAAGGCGCAATCTCAGCTGGGAGTCACCACCGGCACACTCCGCGAAGACCGGATAGATTGAGACGTCATTCGCTGGGTACTCTGGCGACAAGCATACAGTTTTCACTTGCCCGAAGGCCAAACTTCGGTAAAGGCCGACCCATGCCAGAAAGCTCCACCCAAAGGCTTTTCAAACGCCTGCTGCCCGCCTCATGGTTGGCC
>JBGGMQ010001092.1:0-2793 GCA_041287975.1 Verrucomicrobium sp.
CCACCAGCCACCGCAGGTGGGGTGCCTCTCCCCCCTTCGGCGCTCCCGTCTGGGAGATCTGGTACACGGCTAGAACCCGTGCGCTCCCCAACGGCAGTGTCATCCCCGCCACGAACTGCGCGACAGGGAAGATGGGTAGGGTGATGCCGGAGTTCTCTGACGTCGTTTTCTTGACTCCCGGTTGCCAGATGCCCCAATGCCGCCATTCAGGGGCACCCCTGGAGTGCTGCTGCAGGTTCAGGTCGCCCAGCGGCCCCTTGGCTCTGGCGTCAATGTCCCATTCATCCCTTTCCCCCACGCGTTCCAAGCCATGGTGCCGCATGTTGAAATACAGCCCTTGGGCATGAGGAGCCGTATTGACGTATTCTCCGCCGAAGTAAGTCACGGGCTCGGCCAGACTCTGCCGACTGCGCTGCCCGCTGCTTTGGGTCCTACTGCTGAGCGCCACGACTTTGGCATGACCCTCGTAGGATGCTTTGAGGAGTTCCGTGGCCAGATGCTCGCCGCGCTGGGGCAAAGAAGCGTCACCCAGCAGCTTTCCCAGCCATGTGGCCGGAGTCTCAATCTGCCAGACCGTGGTGGTGGCCATCATCTGGGCCATGGGATCAAGAGGTGCAGCCTCCGCTTTTTTCGTCTCCTGGCGGTGTTCGCTTTGATTCTTCACGAGTCGGACGAAATGGGCATGCACCTGTCCCTCCTTCATCGCGGCTCCTACCATGATCACTTTGCCCGGGTCAGCCGTCACCGTGTTGGTCAGCATCTCCGGTGCATTCTGGTGGTAGTTCACTTCAGCAAGCTCCACCGCACCAGGGTCGCTCTCATCCAGCTCCATGGCCCGCTTCCATTTCTTCCAGCGGGCAGGTCCGGGAGGACGCTCAAGTTCGAGGGTCAACTCCATTTCAGGTGTCACGGAGTCGGTGCCGCTCATGTCCCGCAGGGACACGTCGAGCGAGTGCGTCAGATGGTACGTGTCACACTCCGGCACCCGTGGGCGGAAGGCCTTGTTGTTACCGCTGGGCTCGAACCCTGTCGCATCCTCCCATTTCAAGGTGCTCTTCACGAAGGCCTTGGTGTCGTAGCCTGAACCCGGCTTGTCCTGGGGACTCAGTTTCATGCTGGCTGCGCCGAGCAACGTCGCACCGTCTGCCTTGCCCATCGTCGCCAACCACCCATCCAGGGCTTTGCCATCATCGATCATGGGTTTGCGCTCTGCGAGCCAGGAAAGGAAATGGGGCGCTGGAATGCCGAGCGACCACGATTGCAGTTCAAAGCTGCGGACTGGGGCAGAGGTGCTGCCTGCGTTCACTTTGGCTCCCCGGGTGATCCTGGCTGCGGCGAAGAGGACATGGCCTGTGTTCATCTCGCCATCATGAGGTGCCTCCATCTGCGCCCCCAAGAGGAAAACCTTGTTTACGGGCACGGCACCGCGGGTGGCCACTTGCCAGGGGCGGAAGAACACTCGGGGTGTTGGGAAATAAGGCTGCGGCCAGGTGGTGGTGGGTCGCGTTTCAGGTGCGGGCGTATGGGCGAAATCCATGTTCAGCACGGCCACAGCCGGATCACGGGTCAGCGTCAGACTGCCCTTGCACCGGGTGCCTCTGGGCTCCTCGCCCAGCCTCTCCAACAGATTCTCCCACGTGGAGGGATCAAAGCCGCGTTCAGTACGCCATTGCAGTTCATCCCAGAACATTGCGGCGCTGTTTTGCGTGACAAAGCGATGGGGAGTGATTGTGCCCCCCCAGTCAAATGAACCATCTGGCAGAATCGACGCGCCTGTCGCGGCCACCAGTTCAAGTCCGCCCGCCGCCCGCCACTGCTCCAGCTGCGCTTGCCACTCCTTGTTCATCGCCCCAGTCGCCGCACCTTGTTCATGCAGGGCTCTGGCGAAGTCGATGACGGGAACCTTCAAAAGTGAGACGGAGAGCCGCACCTCATCGTCATCTTCGTTTACCACTGATAGCAGTGGCGCGAGCGGATCTGGTTTGGTCGGCTGTGATTGCGCGCTTGCGCGAGTGGAGGCAGCGTAGGATACCAAGGCGGCGGCCAACAGGAACCACTTGAAGAAAGGGCAGGAGGGGTGCATGAGAAGACTGGGAAAGTTATTTCATCCAACGAATGATCACGGCTGAGTCTTCCGTCAGTCTTGTCACGCTCGCTTCGCCCACAGGCGGCACGAGGCCTTCTGCTTCGGCAACGTTGAAAATCGGACGTTGTACTGAGACAGTGGTCCGGGCCGCAGTCTGGGCCAGAGACATGGGAAACTCGTACATGGCATTGTTGAAGGTGTCAGTGACCACCTGTGGGGCGGCCATGTCCCGGGTGAGCTTCCAGCGGCGGTATCCCACCTCGAACCGCAGGCCCACGAGTCGGTTGCTGAAATCAATCTGACTTTCAAACGAAGTGTCGGGAGGCATGGTTGCAGTGGCCCGGATGATGTCGTCTTCGGAACCGTTCCTTCTGTGAGGTCGTCCATTGGTGAAGTGGTATTCCATGCCGCTGGCAATGGAAGCATGGAAGTCGCGGGGGGGCATGTACTGCAGACAGGTGGCGTCCAGCACCGTGCGCTGACCTGCAAGGCACTCCCTCACCAGTTACAGGGCCAGTTACTGGCTCTGCTCTTGGGCAGGGAAGGCCAGACTCTTTTCCACGGCGACCACCAGGCATTGTAGAGGAAACAACGGCTCCAGTTCTTCTTTGGCAGCAGAGGGTGGAGCGGGCGCGGGTTTGGGTTCCTGCCATGTCACTCGCGTGACGCACCAGCGCAGCACCTTGGGCGGACTGGTGGCAGCGCCG
>JBGGMQ010001093.1:0-8204 GCA_041287975.1 Verrucomicrobium sp.
CGCTGCCTACAGGATTGCGGCTGCCCTTCCCCAAAGGCAACTTCTTCGCCTCGGACGTATTTGTCACCCAGGCCTCTGTCGACTGGCTTGCTGAACACATCCTGGCGCGCTACCTCATGGAGAAAGGCCCAGTGGGCGACTTTCTCGATGTCGGTGCGCATATCGGTTACTACTCGCTCCTCTACGCCCCACTGGTGAGGCGGGTGTATGCCTTCGAGCCGGATCCCCGGAACCATCCCGCCATGGCCAGTACGGCTGCTTGCACTGGGAATCTGGAAGTCGTTCCCATGGCCGTGGCAGATCGGGATGGGAAGCTCGGTTTTTGCGAAGGTGAGGCATCTTCGGTGAGTCACCTCGCGAGTGAGGCGGATGCCAGCAACAATGCCGTCGAGGCCACCACTCTCGACTCATTTGTGTCGAGTCGGGGGATTCATCCTCTGGCAGTAAAAGTGGACATAGAAGGCTTCGACATTCTGGCCCTGGAAGGGGCTCGGCAGACCGCCCTTCAGGATCGCCCGGTGTTCCTCGTCGAGTACAATCAAGAAGAGGGCCGACCCAATACCTTCGCACGGCTGGGGCAATTTCTGGAGGGAGTGACGTATCAGCTCTATGCCATCGACCGGACAGAATCCGGCCCCTTCAAGTGCTCCTATGAAATGAAGGCAGTTCCCGCGGCGGATCTTGCACGCTGCCACACGAAGATGCTTTTCCTAGTCCCGGCAGAAAACGCCTGGTTCCCGAAATTCGTCCGACGCATGCCTCGCTGGACATCCCTCGACCTTCGGCCCGTGGGTGTCGCTCGTGTGTTGCTGGGCGAGGGCTGACAAGCTGCCAACCTTAATTCACCCAATGACAACCTCCATCGCTGTCACGCCGCAAACCGTCGTGCTAGGGCTGCCGTTCGCCGCCTCACCTGACCGGATCTCCTGAGCTTGGAGAGTCGCGGCGCAATCACGATGGCCTGAGGTTCTCATGGTGGAGCATGGTCAGGGATGCTTCGTTTTCCTTTTCAATACTTTGAGCAATAAGGAACAAGTTTCATCTCTCGCTGCCTGGATTGTTGTTCCGGTATTCAACCGCCGGGACCTCACTTTGAGCTGCCTTGAGCACCTCGCCGCCACAGGTGTTCTTGATTGGGCCCATGTCGTTGTGGCCGATGGCGGATCGACGGATGGCACCCAGGACCAGATCCGACTTAGATTCCCTCAAATCGAGGTGCTCGAAGGTCGATGGTGGTGGATGGAGGGAATCCGCGCCGGCATGGAGCACGCTCAGAAGCAGGGCGCAGAAGTTTTTGTCTGGCTGAATGACGATTGCCGCCCCGAGTTGGGCAGCGTTGAAGCGTTGGTGCATCACGTGCGCACCACCGGTTTTGTCTGCGGCGGGCTGACTCGTTCTGGAGGCGGTGTGTATGCAGGCATGAGGAAAACCATCTGGGGTCTGCGAGCTGTCACTCCTCCTGAGTACGACCGTGAAGCCGTCATTCCGGTGGATTCTCTCGTGGGGAATTTTGTGGCCATACCTATAGGCGGCGTTGTCCGCGAGGGCCTTCCTGATGCGCACCAGTTCCCTCACTCGTGCGCCGATCACTACTACACCATCGCCGTGGCGAAACATTGCGGAGGCATCTGCCATCTCTTGTGCGCCGCTCAGGCCACAGATGTGCACCCCGCCATGGGTTGGGAGCGCCAGTCCATCCTCAGAGGCTCGCAGCCTGTCCCCTATATTGCCCGCCAGCTCATGCAGTGGACGCCCAGGGTGGGGCTTCAGCCAGAACTCAGGCTGCATCGACGCATCTGGGGCCCGTGGGGTTACGTGCTGGTTCTTGCTCCCTGGTTGAAGAAGTGGCTGCTGCTGGCCGTGCGGGTGACCCTGCCGGCAGGTATTAGGAAGAAACTCTAGTTCAGTTTTCAATGGAGGCCCATCATCAATCTTCACCAGCCAGAACAGAGAGTGGCAGGCTGCCTTCGCTCGACGGGTTGCGGGCCATTGCCGCCTTGTTGGTGGTGTTCGCGCACTCCCATGTCACTGTTGGCTGGCCAGGCTGGCGCCTTTTGGAAGAATTGCGCAAGACCCTTTCGGGATTTGTCGCCGTGCAGATGTTCTTTGTCATCAGCGGGTTCATCATTACCCGGCTTCTGTTAAACGAGCGGACAAAGGTGGGGAGCATATCTCTGCGTCGCTTTTGGGGGCGTCGTTTCTTGCGCATCGTTCCGCCTTTGGCGGTCTATCTTGCGTGTTTGTCGCTGCTGAAGGCGCTCGGTGCCATCGAGGTGAGCACCCTTTCCCAAGTGGGGAGCTTGTTCTTTTTCAGAAACCATCTTCCAGAAACTGACCTCTTCAATATTCACTGCTGGTCCCTTTCGGTGGAGGAGCAGTTCTACCTCATCTGGCCCTTTTGTGTGGCATTCCTGCCTTTGGACAAGTTGCGCCGGGTGGCGTGGATGGTCATGGTTGTAGCCTTCCTGACCCGCGCCGCGATGAATGCCTTGGGCGGCACCGAGTGGCGGTGGCTGATCATGCAAGCAGACTGCTTGATGGCGGGCGCTCTCGCCGCCTTCTGGCTGCACAAACATGGCTTGCATGCTGTCAGGCGTTTGTCGATGGGTCAAAGTGCCCTTCATTTGGGGGCTCTGGCAGGAGTGCTCATGCTCACCCGGGCCAGTTACACTCAAATTTCTCCCTGGGTCGCCCCCATCCAGCCCACCGCTGTAGCGGTATTTGTGGCCTGCTGGATCATTCGCCTCGTCTCCTTGCGGGAGGGGTTGGTTTTCAGGTGGCTGAACAATCCGTTGCTGGTATGGCTCGGAACCATCTCCTACAGCGTCTACCTTTGGCAGGAGCTGATCAGTGCACCTGCCAGCCACTGGCTGCAGGGTACACCGTGGTTCGCTCACTTTCCTCTCAACATGCTTATGTCCATTGTCGCCGGGGCCATAAGTTTTTACCTTCTGGAAAGACCTCTTCAGTCCCTGCGTCACCGCTGGGACTCCTGGCTGGGAGTGAAAACTTTGTCCGCTTCAACATCCAATGTGGCTTCCTGATCCTTAACTCTCCACCCCTCCCAACCCATGGCCGCAAATCCGCTCGAAAAACACTGGTTGATGTCCAATCCCATCTTGCGCCTCATACGCAAGGTGGCAGCCGCCATCTACTATGACACCCTCATCCGCAAGACCCAGACCTTCGGAGATGTGACCTGGCTGGGCAAGCCGGTGTGGCAGAATGTGCAGGATCTTTGGACCCTGCAGGAGGTGATCTGCCAGATCAAACCCTCCCTCATCATCGAGTGTGGCACCAACCGCGGCGGCTCGTCGTTTTTCTTCGCCACTCTTCTCGATCAACTTGGGACAGATGGGAAAATCGTCACTGTGGATGTGGAAAAACTTCATGATCTCAACCATCCCCGGGTAACCTATCTCATTGGCAGTTCCACTTCAGATGAGATCTACACGAGGATCAAGGCCATGGCGGAGCAGGCTCAAGGCCCCATCCTGGTGCTGCTGGACAGCGATCATTCCCAAGCCCACGTTGCCGGCGAGCTGGAGCGCTATGCGCCATTCGTTACGCCGGGGAGTTACTGCTTTGTTCAAGACGGGTGCATTGACACACTGTTCATTTTCAGGAAAGGGCGCCCTGGTCCGCTTCCCGCAATCAAGGACTACCTTGCCGCTCACCCCGAATTTCAAGTGGACCACGCCCTTTGCGACCGGTTTGTTGTGACGCACCATCCCCTCGGATGGCTGAAGCGGGCTTCCTGACTGGACCACTTCGTCCCTTCATAATTCTTGAGCATCTCCTCTCAGAGTACTGCCGCTGCTTTTATTTCCTGGTTTCGAAAGAGCCGGGGAACCACGATCATGGCCAACGTGGGCTGGCAGTTTACCACAAAGGTGGTGACCACTCTCCTGGCCCTGGCCGCCGCAGGATTTGTCGCCCGGCGGCTGGGGCCGGAAGGTCTGGGGCTGTATCGTAACACCCTTGCCCTTGCAGGCCTCCTGGCATCTTTCGGCCTGCTCGTCTCCCAGCAGGTGTTGATCCAGCGGATGTTAAGGTTCCCCGAGCGTGAGGGGCAGTACCTCGGCACGGCCATGCGAATCGTTGGCGGGGCGGGGCTGGTGGTGTTGGCGGTGGCGATGGCAGTGCCCTGGCAGTTCGATGGTACAAACGCCCGGTGGATGGTAGTCGCAGCGGCGAGTTACTTTCTCGTATTTTTCATGGTGCCCATGGCGGCCTGGTTTGAATCCAGAATGGAAGGGCGCATGCTGGCCATGTCCAACATGGCCGGTCTGCTGCTTACCCGTTCCTGGGAGATTGGGTGCTCCATCCTGGGTGCCGGTGTCCTGGTTTTTGCCTTCTCCCAGTCGCTCGGATTGATATTGATGTCAGTGATTGTGGCGTTCATTTTTATCCGTAGGAGGAAAGCCTCCCTGAAGCTTTCGTGGAACAGCGGCGTCGCCCGTGATCTCATCTTCGCTTCCCTGCCCTGGGCGGGTCTGGGGATTGTGAATCATGCACAGTTGCGCAGTGAGCTCTTCATCCTTACCTACTTGAAAGGGGCGGCTGCAGGAGGGCAGTACAGCGCTGCCAGTGAGTTGATGCAGCCTCTGCTCGTTGTTCCCGGTTTTTTGATGTCTTCGCTGTTCCCCAGCGTGATTCGCTCCTATGCGTCGGACCATGCCTTGGGTCAGGCCCGCATGGTGCAGTATGTCAGACTCAGCGCCGCGCTGGGCATTGGTTGCAGCCTGGGACTGGCCCTCTTCGGTCCCACGCTGGCCCACTTGGTTTACGGCAGCCGGTTTGACGCCGTGGCCCATCTCATTCGCATCATTGCCTGGTATGTCGTTCCCGCGTTCCTCGCGGCCCCGTGCGTCGCCTGGATGGTGAATGAAAATTTAGGCTGGCTTGCCGCAGTTTATTCAGTGGCGGGTCTGGTCATCACTGTCTGCCTGGACCTGCTGTTGATTCCCCCGTTCGGGGTGGTGGGTGCTGCTGTCGCCAGTCCACTGGCTGGGCTTGTGATCGGGGCCGTCGTTCCCCTGTGTCACCCGCGCACCCGGTGGTTGGCCTTCACTCAATGGCGCGCCTTGGTCTGGCCCGTTCCAGACCTCCATGCCATTGTGCCCGTCAAGACTTCACCTGAGCAAAAAAATGGGGATTGATCTGAATACCGTTCGCTTTCTTGCGTGGGCCCGGACTCGTGGTGTCAGCTATCGCTGCACTGCCATGCTGGGTCGTCAGCAGTATATGGGCAGTACCACCAGCAAACTCGACCTGTTTCTGGCAAGGTCAGGCCAGGGGGGGAACGCGTCCGCCCGTTCCTTGCTCCATGATGCCGCTGGGTATGCAGAACCTTTGTTTGGCTTTTTGGGCAGCGAGACCCTGCATAGCTATGATGCAAGTGACTACGAAAACGCCACCCATCGCTGGGATCTGAATGAGGCCCCACCGACGGAGTCGTTGGGCTCCTACAGTGTTGTTTTTGACGGTGGCACCTTGGAGCATGTGTTTGATTTCCCCAAGGCACTTCAAGGGGCTCTCAGCCTGCTGGAACCCGGTGGGCACTACATCGCTGTGACCCCGGCCCACGGCTGGTTCGGACACGGTTTTTACCAGTTTAGCGCAGAGCTGTTCCAGCAGCTCTTCCGCCCTTGCAACGGCTGTGAATTAACCGCCCTCCTCCTCTTCGAGGATCGTGGAGAGGCACCCTTCTATGAGGTGCTTTCCCCTGAAAGAAGCGGGGGGCGCCACAAATTCGCCTCCTTGCGTCCGGCATCATTGGCCGTCATTGCCAGGAGGATATCGGCCGTGCCGGAGAGACTACGGTTGCAGCAGTCCGACTACGTGGCGACTTGGGCGAGCGCCCAGGATGCAGCCCCCCTTTCCGCAGACCCAAGCCGTCCACACTCGGATATTCCGGCTTCCGTCCGGATCAAGGCGGGGCTTCGCCGTTGGTTGAAGGCTCGCTATCTTGCCCTTGGCGGAAATCCATTTTTTGATGACCGTATCTACCGCAAAGTAGAAATTTGAAGAGCTTCCCGGCTCATGCTCATCGTCAAAATTATCGGGTGATATGAATCAACGCATCATGCCCATCCTGGTGGCGTTGGCTGGCATTGTCGTCAGCATATTCATCATGCTTCAGGTCATCTTCAATCCCACGGGCGGGCTTGCAGGCATCCTCAAGTATGCGGCAGTTCCGCTGATTGCCATTTGTTTCCTCACACCCAAAACGGGTCTCATTATTTTATGCTGGGTCAGCTTCTATGCGGACTACTATAAGAAGCTCGCCGTTTATTACGGAACCTCCAGCATGATGACAGTCATGGAGGTGCTCGCGCTTTCCATGGCCATGGTGGGGGCCATCATCGGCGGCTCCGTCTCACAGGCTTTGATCCGCGGCCCCGTTCCAGACAAGACCTCAAGAAATTTGTTTCTCATCACCATGGTCATTACCGGACTGTTTCTGGCGTCCGGCGGGGATGGCATGAGCGGGAAGGTTCAGAATGCCGTGAATTCAGGTCTCTATCTCGGTCTCGCCGCAGTGATATGCTACCACCTTCAGGACCGCGAGTCGGCTCTCAAACTGTGCCGGCTCCAGTTCTGGCTGGGTGTTCCTTGGGTCATTTGGGCGGCGCGCCAGTACTTCTACGGCTTTACGGAAATGGAGTGGTTCTATGCCAGGAAGGGTTTTTCACCTGTTCTCGCAGGTCAGATGTTGGGCATGGAGATACCCCGCCCTTATGGCTTTGGGGGCAGTTCGTCGGCGTATGGCGTGATCACCTATTTGTTCATGTTTGGAGTCTGGCACGCCATGCGTTTCGAGAAGAAGCGGCCGTTCTACTGGGCAGGTGCTCTTGTTTTTGCCGGGGGCTTGTTTGTCTCCATGCAACGCACCATTCTCATTCTGCCCATCTTGACTTTTGGGGCCTACCTCCTTTTCCGCACTCCCGGGGGGGTGAAGTTCTTCTACGCTTCCGTGGTGGTTGCTCTGGTCTCAGGAATTCTTGCCTCAGACCTGCTTCTGGGAGGGTTGGGCGAGGCCAACGAGAAGATACGCGTGGAGGGCACGGGCTGGGCCTCCAAAGTGGTGCAGGTGGGTACTTTCGCCGACCGGTTGAAAGGCTGGACCAGACTGAAAAAAGCCAAGAGCTACAGTCTGTTCGGAACGGGCAGGAGCGCGGATACCTCGTTCGGCAGTGACGACTACAGCCATGATGTCATCAACCGGATCCTCATCAACTATGGATTGGCCGGCCTTGGCGTTACCTTTTGGCTGTTGATTTGGACCGCTAGAAGGGTGCACGGAATGGTCTTCAAGATTCGAGACCCGGAAGATCGCGATACGCTGGTTTTCGTGGTCGCTGTCGTCGGTGTCAACGGCATTGGCGCCCTCATGAGCGGGAGTAATACGGGCACGGTTCCCATCAATTTCGTTCTGGCTACTTTTATCGGCCTGGGGGCAGGAGTCATGCGACGCAATGCAGAAGCACTTGAGCCACTCCCTGACGCAGCTTCACCGGGGACGTTTGAGTCTGGGCACCTACGGCCCACTCGCGCTCAGTTCCGATTGAGACCCGGAAAGCATTAACCACAACAGTGCTACGTCAGGCCCACCACTTGCATTCACCCCTTAAACTGCTGCTGGTTTCTTTCACCCTGCCGCAGCTTGGTGGGCTGGAGACAATGACGCGGCTCATCGCCCGCGAATTGTCCCGGCATGGCCAGATCGAAACTCGCATCGTCACTCCTTCCTCAGGGGAATGGGATCCGGAGCTGCCCTCTGTCACTCTGCACCGTCAGCCAAGCCTCGCAGAACTTCAGAACCACTATCAGTGGGCAGACGTGGTGTTCTTTAATCATGCCTACATTCGGCTGGCGTTGCCCCTTGTTTGGATGCCGCACAAACCTTTTGTGTTGTCCATGTCGGGATACATGCCCCCTGCACGTGTAAATCGCTGGCGGGGTCGTCTCACCGGTTGGTTGATCGTTTGGCTGCTCCATCGGGCGAACGCTGTGGTGGCGTGCAACTCATGGTGTCAGAGCTTGATGCCAGTCCCTTCAACCGTGGTACGCAACCCTTATGACAACGAGAAATTTGTCATTTCCGAAGTGGATGGGGCGCGTCAGGGTGACCTCTTGTTTGCCGGCAGGGTCACTCAGTCCAAAGGTTGTGAAGAGCTTGTCGAGGCATATGCCTCTTT
>JBGGMQ010001094.1:0-4106 GCA_041287975.1 Verrucomicrobium sp.
GGGACCATGGCTTCCGGACTTGTGGGAGGATTGAGCTGTCCCGGTGGGCCGGGAGTAGCGGTCAGGGGCACAGGCTGACCCGCCACGGGGAGAATCACCACCTCACCGCGCTTGGGGAAGCCTTCCACAATGTCGGCTGAGATGAAGTTCTGCTTGGACTCAGGAGTGACGATGAAGGTCGACTTCGTGCCGTTCTGGGGCTGGGTGATGAGCTTTGTCCCTGGAGCGAGAGTCATGCGAGACTCCGTCCGCACCAGGATGAAGTGCTGCTCCGGGTTCACCATTTCGATCAGGCCGATGGCCATGTCCTGCTTCGGTGCTTCAGCCGTTTCCTTGGCCGCCTCGGCAGCTTTTTCGGCTTTCTTCTTGGTGAACATTTTGTTCATGGTCCCACAACCCGTGCAGGTGACCGCGAGGGCACAGAGGGCGAAGAGCATGGATTTGGGTGGAAGCATGGCGGGATGCTAACCATGCATGACCATTTGGAAATAAAAAATGCCGAAATGCGCGGTGGAAAGCCCCCAGCTCCCCGCTAGGGTGGGACCGTGAGTTATCAGGTTTTTGCCCGTAAATACCGCCCCAGGACGTTCAACGACGTGCTGGGCCAGGACCATGTGGTGCGCACGCTGCGCAACGCCATTGCCCAGAACCGTCTGGCGCACGCCTACCTCTTTGTGGGCCCCCGGGGAACCGGGAAAACCAGCACGGCCCGTATCTTTGCCAAGGCCTTGAACTGCCCAGGAGGTCCCATGGTGGACTTCGATCCCGATAACGAAGTATGTATTGAGATCGAGAAGGGGATCAGCCTGGACGTCCGTGAAATCGACGGTGCCAGCAACAATGGCGTGGAGCAGGTGCGTGAGCTGCGGGAAGAGGTGAAGTTCGCCCCCACCCGCTGCCGCTATAAGATCTACTACATCGATGAGGTGCACATGCTCAGTACCGCGGCCTTCAACGCCCTGCTGAAGACGCTGGAAGAGCCGCCGGAGCACGTCAAGTTCATCTTTGCGACGACGGAGGCGCACAAAGTGCTGCCCACCATCATCAGCCGATGCCAGCGCTTCGACCTCCGGCGCATCCCGGCCGGAGTGATCGCCAAGCACCTGTTGCACATTGCCTCCCTGGAAAAGGTGTTCCTCAGCGAGAAGGCAGCCTACGCCATCGCCAAAGGAGCTGAAGGCGGTATGCGCGATGCTCAGTCCATGATGGACCAGCTCGTGGCATTCTGCGGCGAGCGGATTGAGGAGCAGGATGTGCTCGACATTTTCGGTTTTACCCGGGGTGAAACGGTCGCCAACCTTGCCCTGCGAGTGGTGGAGCGTGACACGGTTGGTGCTCTCACAGAGTTGCATACCCAGGCGGACACAGGGAAGGACCTTGGGCGCTTGCTCATTGATCTGATCCAGCACTTCCGTACCCTGCTCGTGCACCAGGTGGATCCTGCGGCAGCGGAGGAAGACCTTTCTCCGGAACTCGTGGAAATGGTCCGCTCCCAGGCTTCGCTGATCCAGGCGGAATCGGTCCTGCGTGTGATGGACGGCTTGGCTGAGGTGGATGCCCGCATGCGCTGGGCCAGTAACAAGCTTCTGCATCTTGAGATCGCCCTTATTCAGGCGGTCCAGACCCTGGGTGAGGTCACATTGAGCGAAGTCATGGAAGCTCTGGGCGGTGGCCCCAGCGGGGATGTCATCGCCAAGCGCGCTGCTTTGCCCCCCGTGCGTCCTCAGGCAGTGAGTGCTCCCCCAGTGGAGCGACCTCGCCCAATCGCAACTCCGGTGCAGGCAACCGTTTCAGCTCCGGCGATGCCGAGTGCTGCAGTCTCGGCCCCCGTGCCAGTTCTCTTCAGGGATGAGCCACCGCCTACGGAGGCTGTACCCGTGGTGACAATACCCTCCAACAGGCCGATGCCCGCCCCTGAGCCGGTCGTCGAAAGGGCACCCACACCCGCACCTGAGCCGGCGGTAGCACATGTCCGGGCTCCTGAACCCGAGCCCGAGCCCGAGCCAGAACTCTTGGCTGCCCCTCAACCTGTGGGCCCACCTGCCTCAGGGGCCGAGCTTTGGGAACAGATCAAAGAACGCTTCCGCATCAAGAGTCCCCTCAAGGCGGACTACCTGGACTATGCTGCGCTCCAGACCTACGAGGGACGCACTCTCCGCTTCGGCATGCCGACAACAGAGTCCGCCCATCGCGAGGCCCTGCTCTATGCGCCTGTCCGCAAGATGCTGGAGGAGATCATCTCCGAGTTGCTCGGGCGGCCCATGAGTCTGGAGATCGTGCTCGACTCCAGCCTGGCCCCGCCCCCGGCCACGGAGCAGACTTTCTCTTTCGCCGATTTTGATGTGCCGTCAGCGAAACCCGCGGCGGCACCCAAGGAAGACGCCAAGCCGGAAGCCAAACCCGAGGCGACCAAAGTGGCAGTCAACGAAGATTTCTACAATGACCCCTTCATCAAGGAGGCCTTGGAAAAGTTCAAGGCCACGTTGGTGAAGTCGTAAGCGCGAAATCAGTCCATTTTCATTCTCCACACGGTGCCGGGTCTGACTGGTGCCTGATTCTACTCTATCCTCACACCCACTTTTCCTCGCATGAATATCCAGAAGATGATGAAGCAAATGCAGCAGATGCAGTCCCAGATGGCTCGGACGCAGGAAGACCTGGCTGCAAAAACGATGGAGGTCAGCTCCGGCGGTGGCCGTGTGACCGTGACGGTGACCGGGGCTCAGGAAATCACCGCGATCAAGATCAACAAGGAAATCGTGGACCCTGAGGATGTGGACATGCTGGAGACGATGGTGCTGACGGCCGTGCAGCAGGCCTTGGCTAAAAGCAAGGAAATGGCCTCGGGCGAAATGGGCAAGCTGACCCAAGGCATGGGCCTGCCTCCCGGCATGGGGTTCTAGGACTGATATTGAGTTGCCAGTGAAATTCGACCGGCGCGTCCTGTCGCGCCGGTTCACCTTTTGGAGCACGAACCATGAGTGCGGAAGCGTCAGCCTTCACCGGGGGATGTCTTTGCGGCAGTGTCCGCTACGAGGCCACAGGTCGCCCGTACAACATCACCCACTGCCACTGTGCAGACTGTCGTCGGAGCTGTGGCGCTGCCTTCGTCACCTGGGCCTCATTTCGACGGTCGGACTTTCGCTTCACCGCGGGAGATCCCAAGGAGATCGTGTGGGCAGGACGAAGACGCGCCTTCTGCCCCGATTGCGGCACCCCTCTCGTTTTCTTCAGCGCGGCCGCCGCGTCAGAAGTAGACGTGACCGTCTGTAGTTTGGACGAACCCGCACGGGTTCAGCCCGAAGACCACACCTGGACGGAAGATCAATTGTCCTGGGTGAAGCTGGCCGACAGTTTGCCAATGCATGCCAGGCAGCGACAAAAAAAGCCCTGACGCTCTTTCAAGCATCAGGGCTCAGATCACAGAAGGGTGGCTACGCGCTACACTCCCCCCGACGCCTGCTAGGCCAGTCGCACGTCGACGTCTTTCTCAATAGCGCTCCAGAGCGTCTTCAAGCTGCTGACCACTCGATCCTTGGCACCTGCAAGTTCATCCGCAGTAAACTTGCCGCTCGCGGGCAGTTGCTTGCCGTAGAGGTAGTACTTGATCTTGGGCTCGGTGCCGCTGGGGCGGACGGCAAAGGCGCGGCCGTCGGCCAGGAAGACCCAGAGCATCTTCTCCTTCGGGATGGTGTCGCCCTCTTCGTCCACATGGCCACCTTTGCTGTAGTCCACGGTGCGGACCACGGCGCTGCCGTCGAACTCGGTGGGTGGCTGGTTCGCGTAGGAGTCAGCCAGCTTTTGAATTTTCGCCGCGCCTTCAGCGCCTTCAAACGTGAGGCTGTGATTGCTTTCGAGGAAATAGCCGAACTCGGCGTAGATGTCGTCCAGCAACTCCACCAAAGTCTTGCCTTGGGAGGCGGCATAGGCAGCGACTTCGGCGAACATCACCACGGCACCGTTGCCGTCCTTGTCGCGGGTGGAGTCCGTACCGAGGTAGCCGTAGCTCTCCTCACCGCCGAAGACGAAGAACTTGCTGTGCGCGAGCCGCAGCGCGCGCGTCTCCGCCTCGCTGAGATCACGATACCCGGCCTTTACATTTTCCG
>JBGGMQ010001095.1:0-4163 GCA_041287975.1 Verrucomicrobium sp.
TTCTTCCGCGGTGCGGATCCTGCTGCCAAGGATGATCCCGGCTATGCCCGCGAGATCCTCACGCGCTTCGCAGAGAAGGCCTGGCGCCGACCTGTTCAACCCGCCGCGATTGATCGTTTCCTGAAACCCGTGGAGCAGTCGCTCAAGCTCGGTGAGAGTTTCGAATCTTCTGTGAAGGGCGGGCTCGCCGCCGTGATGTGTGCAAAAAGTTTCATCTACCTCGAAGAGGGGAGCGTCACCCGGCCCACCCCGGGGCTCAGCGACTGGGAGCTGGCTTCCCGGCTCTCCTTCTTCCTCTGGAGCAGCATGCCAGACGAGGCACTGCTCGCCCGGGCCCGTGCTGGCAAGCTTCACCAACCCGAGGTGCTTCGCGCGGAAGTGCGCCGCATGCGCGCGGATCCCAAGGCGGCTGAATTCGCCGACAGCTTCCCCCGCCAGTGGCTGCAACTGCGCAAGGTCGGCATGTTCCCCCCGGACAAAGTGCTCTACCCTGACTATGATGAGAACCTGGAGCAGAGCATGGTCGCTGAGACCGTGGGATTCTTTGGCGAAGTGCTGAAGAAGAACGACAGCCTGCGTACTTTCCTCGATTCCGACTGGACCATGCTCAATGAGAGGCTGGCCATGCACTACGGCATTCCTGGCATCCGGGGTGACAAGGTGCAGCGAGTCGCACTGAAGCCGGAAGACCACCGCGGAGGTCTGCTCACCCAGGCGGCAGTGCTGAGTCTGAGCTCCGACGGCACCCGCCATCGTCCCGTGCACCGGGGTGTGTGGGTGCTGGAGTCCATCATCGGCAGGCCCCCGCCCCCACCCCCAGCGAACGTGCCCGCTTTGACCACCCCCGCGGCTGGAGAGAAGAAGGTGACCGTACGGGAGAAGCTGGAGCAGCATCGCGCGGACCCGAACTGCACAGCCTGCCATACGAAGATCGATCCACTCGGCATCGCGTTCGACAATTACGACGCCATTGGCCGCTGGCGCACGTTGGAGACAGTGCGCGATGGCACTGGCACAGATCCTACGCTGGACCCGAGTGGCGTACTGGCCGATGGCCGGGCCTTCCAGGACAGCGTGCAGCTCAAGCAACTCCTGGTGGCAGAGACAGACAAGTTCGCCCTCGCCTTCACAGAGAAGCTCGCCACCTACGCCCTGCGGCGCGGCATGACCTTCAGTGATCGCGAATCTCTCAAGCAGGTCGCCGATCACGCCCGCGACACCGACTATAAGATCAATCCCCTCATCGAAGCCTTGGTGACGAGCCCCCTGTTCCAGAAGAGATGACCTGCTTCGCAGGAGACGCCAGACGGCACCTTTTACTTTTCAATTACCCCTTTTCACTTCTCCCCACCCATGAGCAACATCCTCTCCCAAAACTGGCTTCTCGACCGTCGCCGCTTTCTTCGTGGGCTGGGCACCACCATGGCGCTGCCTCTGCTGGATGCCATGGTGCCCATGCGCGTGCGAGCCTCAACGGCAAGTGTCGCCGCGGCCGCGAAGCCGCGAAGGAGTGTCTTTGTCTATGTGCCCAATGGCGTGAACGGGATGACGTGGCAGGTGAAGCAGGCGGGGCGCGAGTATGAGCTGTCTCCCAGCCTGCAACCGCTGGCCAAGCACAAGTCTGACTTCACTGTTTTCAGCGGCCTGCACCATCCCAATGGCCTTGGTCAGGCACACGTGTGTGCCGATACCTGGCTCACGGGTGCGCGGATAGATGCCCAAGGAGGGCGCAAATATGAGAACACTATCTCCTGCGACCAGATGATGGCGGAGGTGACCGGTCAGCAGACGCGCTTCCCCTCCCTTGAGCTCTCCATCTCCACGGGCACCGGGCAGCCTTTCAACAGCAATACGCTGGCGTTCTCCCGCGACGGAGTGCCACTACCTGCTGATGACAATCCGCGGATCATCATCAACCGTTTGTTCGGTGAGGAGACGGGCGGCATTGCCGCACAGCGGGCCCGGCTTACCAAACGCCGCAGCGTACTGGATGCCGTGATGGATGATGCCAAGTCGCTTCGTCTCGCTCTGGGCACGGAAGACCGCACCAAGCTGGATGAGTACCTGCATGCCGTCCGTGATGTCGAGCAACGCACCGAGCGCCTCGATGCGTGGCTGGACGTACCCAAGCCCGTGGTGGAAAGCAAGACCGCAGCCCCCTTCCAGAAGGACGTGCCCAAAGCACAAGCGGGCGAGTACTGGCGCACCATGTTCGACCTCATCGTGCTGGCATTGCGCACAGACATGACACGCGTGGTCACTTACATGAATGGCAGTGAGGGCAACGGCCTCGCTATTCCAGAAATCGGCATCACCCAGGCTCGGCACAACCTCTCCCACCACAACGGAGACCCCGTGGTGTTGGAAAGACTTGCCAAAAGCGATGCCTTTCTCATGGAACAGTTCGCGCACTTCCTTGATGAATTGCAAAAGATCAAAGAGGGCGACGAGCCTCTGCTGGACCGGACCATGGTCCTCTTTGGCAGTGGCATGAGCTATGGCCACAGCCACTGCAACAGCAACCTGCCCATCCTGCTCGCGGGTGGCAAAGGTCTCGGCCTCAAGCACGGTCAGCACATCGACTACAACCGCCCGCACCTGAAGCAGGACTACAACCTGAGCTACGACGAATGGCGCAGCCTCTGCGGCAAGCCCAAGGATGGCAAGGCCCGGCTTAACAACGTGCTGCTGACGATGATGCAGAAGATGGACGTCAATGCAGAGAAGTTCGTCGACAGCCTCGGACCGGTGTCGGAACTCATCTAAGCCGCATTTTTGAATTTGGATTTGTGATTTTGGATTGGCTCGTATCGCCCCATTCCTTTTTTTCTAATGCATCGCCGCTATCTTTCCGCCTTCTGTTTTCTGCTATGCTACGGCCCCGTTTTGTCGGGCGCCGACGCTCTGCCCGCCGCTGGCAGCACTGCATCCAAGACGGACCCACGCTATCCTTTCCGTACTGGCTGGGCGAATGAGCAGCTGCCGTGGTACACGCCGAAGCCGCTGGAGTTCCCTCCGCATCACTCGGATCAGCGTATCGGCGGGGAGCTGGTGAGCATGGACTACGTACGGCGCACAGGACAGTTTCGCATGACGAAGACGGGTGAGCTGGTGGAGTTTACGATGCCTCCCTATGGCACGGCGCAGTACCTGAACTCGGAAGCCAGTGTGCGCGACCTGCCCATGGGTGCGTTCTTCCTGTTTTTCCTGAACCAGGACACGCAGGGGCGCTTCACGCGACTGGCCACCATGCAGGACCAGTACACGATGGATGCCAGTCACAGCTTCACCTACCACCTGGATGAGGTGAAACTCACGGAGAACAAGCTCCTCACTACGAAGCACAGCATCGCGAAGAAGCAGGATGACCTTGGCAAAAAGGAACTGCTGATCACTCCGGAGACTCGCGTTTGGCGCGGCGCGGCGCGTGTTCATCTGGTGGATCTGAAGCCAGGCGACGAGCTGCTGTACACGATCACGGGCAAGTCCGCATCGGCTCCAGGAGTCTGCACGGACATCTGGGTGGGCGTGGAGACGCATCAACTGGCCACGAAGCAGATGCGGGAAAAGTTTGACGCCTTCACCAAGCATCGCGGCCTTCCTGGGTGGGTGGACGAGACAGAAGGCAACACGCTGACAGTGACCTTCTTCAGCGGAGATGCCGCCCTCTACAAAACGATCTACGGCGACATGCTGACACTGGGCAAAGGTGGCTCAATCGCCGTAGCCAACCAGGATCTGCGCACCTGGAACCCCCAGGTGGACAAGGAAGGCACCAGCATCATTTCCGCAGAGAAAGTGTCCACGGATTGCTATGGGAGCAGTGGCATTCGAGCAACCTTCAAGGTGACGAACATGCTGGAAGGCTTCCGTAAAGGACGCGTAGTGCGCTTCTTGGCCAGCGGCTGGCCTTCCAAGGATCAGTTCTACGGCGAGAGCCTGATGGGATACGGTTTCGGTCGACTGCAGACTCCCGAGTTGGAGGAAATACCTGCCAAGGAATACCCGGACCAGTTCCCCTTCCGCACAGACTACGGCAACGAACACTTGCCATGGTATCAACTGAAGCCGGGCGTTGCGCCGCCACCATTCGCCGAACACATGGTGCTGGGCGAGCTCGTGAAAGTGGATGCGACGACACGGTCAGGCCAGTTCAAGACAGA
>JBGGMQ010001096.1:0-2853 GCA_041287975.1 Verrucomicrobium sp.
TGCCGGGGGAGACTCTAAAATAACTGTAGTGCTGAGTGAGTGATTACCAGCACTGCTGTCTTGAGAGTGATTGGTTGTTGTCAATCAAGCCCGCGAAAGTGGGATATGTGTTGAGGTTGATGCCACAGGGCTGGACGAATGGGAGTTCGTCCAGCCCACTCTTTTTTAGGGCGCAAGTCGTTGAGGCAATCCTACCCTTCGAGACGGGGCACAACGAGCGCATGGCACGCCAGATTTACGTGCAGGAATGGGAAATTCCTGTTCAGCCTTGGGAATGCCACCCTGAGCATTTTCAAGCGCTGGGAATGGAGAGTTTCTTTCATGCGCTTTCCAACTTTTGTGACATGGGTCCCCATTGTTTGGGCTTTACATTGTAATTTCTTGGCGAGAATGGGGCCTTGTATGAAAATCCTGACTCCCCTTTTCACCGTTGTCCTGCTCGCATTCGCGCTTTCGGGCTGTGAGGCCGTCAATCGTCCTGGCGACATCGTCAGTGAGAAGATCATCACCTACAACGGCAAGTACTTCCGCCAGCAGCGCATCATTCGGGCTACCCAGCCGTATGAGACGGAGTTGCGCACGGTGCAGTTTCGCTAAAGCCAGTAAGAGCCACTGGGACCGGGAGGGAGCCTTCAACCCGCCTCGGTCACTTGGATCCAGGTCGTCTCGCCGCAGAGTTCTTTGGCCTTTGCGGCGAGCGCCTCGGCGTCCGCGCCGGATTGTGCGACCGCCAGCATGGTGGAACCGGAGCCGGACATCAGCGCCGCCCGTGTCTCGATCTGCTCCAGGAGCCACATCTTCAACGTGGGCAGGAGAAGCCATTTCTCGAACACTGGCCTCTCCAGGTCGTTCACCATGGGACCCCACTCGCAGAGTTGGGGGGCATAGAGCACCCCTTTGAGCGGTGCCGATTTTGCCCAGCTTTGGTACGCCCAAGGCGTGGGGATGCCGAAGGGAGGTTTGATGAGGACCACCGGCAGCTTCCACGGGAAATGCACGGGGGTGAGGATTTCGCCCCGGCCCGTGGCATCGCAGACGGAGTCGTACAGGAAGAACGGGACGTCTGAGCCCAACTGGGCGGCCAGTTCGTGCAGCTTCTCCAGCGGCAGGGGATTTCCCGCCAGTTGATTCAAGCCCTTCAGCACGATGGCGGCGTTGCTGCTGCCGCCGCCCAGCCCCGCTCCGTGGGGAATGTGCTTCTCCAGGTGCAAGTGCCACTGCTGGGGTTGGCCCGTGGCCTTTTCAAAAGACCGCAAGGCCTTCATTGCCAGGTTCGTCTCATCCGTGGGCAGGGATGCGTCAGAACAGGTGAGCCGGGCCGCCGTCTCCCCGGCCTCCAAGGGGTAGAATGTGACCTCATCTCCCAGCGACAGAGGGCAGAGCCGCGTGTCCAGCGCATGAAAGCCATCCTCACGCTTCGCCAGTACTCGCAGGTGCAGATTGATCTTCGCAGGGGAGGGGAGCGTGAGCACGGAGTTGGACATCACTGTGGTGATTACCCCGTTCACGCTCGGGGTCAACGGCCAGCGTGAATCAACCTTGATGGAGGCATGGGTTTAAAAAAGCTGGAGAGATCATCCAAAAAACTTGTCAAATTCCAGCTAATTCCATTAGCCTTGGCAAAAACTTACTGCGGCTTCAGGAGAAGGTCTCAGAGCGACAATTTGGCACGTTATTTGTCATCCTCGTCATGAAAAATCTCAAGCGACCCACGGTCCAGAAGTCGACCGCGAAACAGGCTCCGCCTCTTGCCCGCAAAGCTGCTCCTCTGAAAGCTGCCGCCAAACCTGTAGCCGCCAAAAAGCCCTTGCCCAAGTCGCCCTCCGGCGGAGCGGCTCCGGTGAACAAGGCGGCAACAGCACCGAAGACCCCTGCGGCCCCCAAAGCCGCCCCTGCACCGAAGGCACATGCGCATCCGGAGAACACCATCGCTGCGTGGGAAAATGATCCCGAGTCAGGGCTCAAGCTGGCGCACCGTAGTGCACCCACCCTTTCCCTCGGGCCTCTGCCATTGCAGATTCGCGGGGAGGCTCCCAAGCCCGGAGTATACACCCCCGGCACGGAAAACTTCCGCTACTGGAATGCCTCGGACGCGCTGCGTCGGGCGCGGGAACTTTGGAAGCCTTTCCTGCCCGACAACCTCCAGTGGCACAGTGGCACCCCCTTGGAGGTGGACATCGATGGGACGGAAGATCTTAACGCGTACTATGACCGAAAGACGCTGTCCTTTTTCCGGGGCACGGTGAAGGGGCGGCTCATCCACACGGCTGACAGCCCCGACATCGTGGCGCACGAGTTTGGCCATGCCGTGTTGGACGCCCTCCGGCCGGACCTGTGGGATGCTGCGCTTGATGAAGTGGCCGCCTTCCATGAGTCATTTGGGGACATCACTGCGCTGCTTTCCACTTTGCAGCTGGAGTCTGTCTGTGAGCATGTCATCAAGGAAACGGGAGGCCTTATTTACCAGAGCTCCACGCTCTCGCGCCTGGCGGCCCAGTTCGGTAAAGCCGTACACGATCTCAACTCCGGCTCTGCTCCTCCCGACTGCCTGCGCAATGCGGTGAACTCTTTCTTCTACCGGGAGCCCATGCATCTCCCCCCCATGGCACCGCATTCCGAACTGTCCTCTGAGCCGCATTCCTTCTCCCGCGTCTTCACCTCCGGTTTCTTCGAAGCGATGGCCGGCATGTTGAAAGTCCACTCGGCTCATCCCACGGCGGCGGATCTGCTGCAGGTTTCCAAGGATGCGGCGGCCATCCTGGCCAAGGCCGTGCGTACGGCGGCCCTCAGTGCTGCGTTTTATAGTGAAGTCGCCGCCCAGATCATCTGGGCGGACGCCGCCCTCTTTGCCGG
>JBGGMQ010001097.1:0-5073 GCA_041287975.1 Verrucomicrobium sp.
TACGAGTCCGGCGAGTTCTACCCTGGAGACGCTGGCTATCTGGCTCACGGATCCCCGATCTCGGCGGTGTTTTCCATTCAGGTGGATTTTTGATTCGTAACGGAGGCCCGCCTCCGCCGCCCTGGCTGTGGCACCCGGAAAATCCAGGTGCCGCAGCCTCTCTTCAGAACGCCGTGCCATCGGAAAGGGCATGGCGGTCCCTGATGCAGTTTCGTCACGTAAGGTAGTTTCCTAGATTCTCCTGCCGGGAAGTGCCTCCCGCTTTGATGTTTCGACCATGTCTGCCCGTCATCTCACCTGCCTGGTGGTTCTTGCCGCCTCCATCACCTGCCTTCATGCGGGGGTTCAAACTGTTGCTGAACCCGAAACCGAAGCCGAATCCCTGTTCAGTGGGGAGATGGGCATTGCGGTGTCGAACCAGTACATCACACGCGGATTCGTCGTACAGGGTGAGGGGACCTCTTTTCAGCCTCATCTTGATCTCAGTGTCACCTTGTACCAAGGCGACGGATTCATCAACTCGGCTTCGGCCTTCACTGGCATGTGGGCGGCCATCGGCTCGACACCTTACGAAGGTCTCGGCAAAGATGGCGGCCGTTTCACGGAATTCGACTACGGATTCGGCGCCTCCATCACCTTCGCCGAACGCTGGACGATCTCCAGCTTCTACAACCGCTGGACCAGCCCCGCGGGAGCGTACGAAGACGGCCACTGGATCAACGCCACGCTGGAGTTTGATGACCATGGACTCTTCCCAGGGACCTTCTCCCTGGAGCCCTTTCTCCAGATCGCGCACGAGTTCGGCAGCGACCTCGCGCCCGGTCTTTGTTTCGAGCCTGGCATCCGCCCCAATGTGACGTTCTTTCCTGAAAGCGACACTCCCGTGAACGCTGGCCTGCTGGTCATGGCCGGACTGGGGCGCGGATACTACGGGGTTGACTACGGCTACTTCGTCACCGGCCCGCAGCTCTCCATCCCACTCGGTTTCATCGATCCCTCGGCCGGAAGCTGGACGGTCACAGCAGAGTGCCTTTACTACGATTTCGGCAGCACCACGACGGCTGAGAATGGCCAGGACCACTGCTGGTTGGTCAGCCTCAAACTGGCCGTCAGTTTCTAACAGCCTCACGTGCGCATAGCGGAATGAGCGCCTGAAAAGCATCCCCGGGTTATTTTCATTTTAAGATAATATCTTATACCTGGGTAAACCAAAAATTTAGGTTGCACTAATGGCGGCGCAGCAAAGAATGGGATTGCGACACAGTATCATTATTTAGTTACCTTAAACCGTTATAACCACTGAAGTCTTTGGAGATACAGACCCCCATCTTTCGTGAGAATATGCAAGAAGGCGTCGGATTCATTCCGGACGAGGCAGACCGGCGTGTCACCCGCCAGTTTGTGGAAGCCTTGTTGTTTGAGCGGCTGGTGGAATACCAGGTGACGCCTCGTACGGCCTCCTCTCCCGGAGCGAACGACGCGGCGCCCCTCTACGACTGGCAGGTGGACTTCCCGGTGGGAGACCTGCATTTCCGGTGCCTGGCAGCGTTCTCGTCCTACGACCGCGTGCGAATTGCGCACGGAACTGTGGTCCGCATTGTGAAGGACAAACCGACTGCTTTCCGCCTGGCTGATCTCCTCCGGGCGATGGAGGTGCCACCGGCGGGGAAAGAACGCCTGCTGGAGGAACTGACGCAGACGATTGAGCTCCATCGATGGAACCGCGCCCACCTCGAACACCATCGGAGCCCGCGCCGGGAACTTGGCTTTCAGGCGTTGGAAACCGCCAACGTCAAAGGGCACCAGTACCATCCGAGCTTCAAAACGCGCACCGGCTTTTACCATGCTGACCATCAAGTCTATGACTCGGAGCAGGGCAGCACCTTCAAATTGCATTTCGTGGCGGTGAGCCGCGACCTTCTGCGGACTGCACTGCCCGGGAACGAGGCCAACTTCTGGAAGGCGGAGCTGGGTACCGCCACCTACTACTGGCTCGCCGGGCGGCTTGAGGAGCTCGGCGGCGACTTCGAGCGTTATTCCCTCGTTCCCACCCACCCCTGGCAGGCCAAGGATCTGCGGGAACGTGGCTTCGGAGAGGCGATCGACTCAGGGGCCTTGCTTCCGCTCGGCCCAGCGGGCGATTTTTATCACGCCTCCCAGTCGCTGCGCACGCTGGTCAATGCCTCTCATCCAGAGAAGGCGAATATCAAGCTGCCGCTGGACATCGTTTGCACCTCGTCACGCCGCAATCTTGAGCCGCACTTCGTCTGCACGGCTCCGCTCCTTTCCCAGTGGCTGGTTTCCCTCGTCGCGGAGGATCCCTTCCTCCAGGACGGGAACCGCCTGCAACTGCTCAGCGAGTACGCCGCCGTCTCCTACGAGTCAGAGGAAGACGAGGACACAGCGGGGCTGCTCGGGGTCATTTTCCGCGAGAGTATCGTCAGCCGGCTGGGGGAGGGGGAGGCCGCGATCCCCTTTACCGCCCTGACATTGGTTGAATGCGATGGGCGCCCCTTCATTGCTGACTGGATCGAAACCTACGGCGCCGAACGCTGGGCCGAACGGCTCATCGAGGTCGTGGTGATTCCTGTCTGGCACATGCTCGTTCATCACGGCATTGCCTTCGAGGCGCACGCGCAGAACCTCATTCTCGTCCACCAGCACGGCTGGCCAAAACGGATCGTACTGCGCGACTTCCACGAAGACACCGAATTCGTGCCCGAGTTCCTTGGTCGTCCCGAAACCGAACCGGACTTCGCCTCCGTTGATCCCTTCTTCGAGACCATCCCGCTCGACGACGGCTATCGCATGGACCTGGTCGAGTCTCTGCGACAGCTCTATGTGGACACGGTTTACGTCTTCAACCTCGCGGACGTGTCGTTCCTGCTGGAGCGCTTCCACGGCCTCCCCGAAAAGGAATTCTGGGGCCTCGTAAGAGCGAAGCTGGACGCCTATGCCGCATCCGGAGTCACTGAAGCCTCGCGCATCGCGAGCCTCGAAGCGGACAAAGCCGGCATCATTGTGGAGTCGCTTTTGACCAAAACCATCCACCGCGGCGGAACGCTCGACTACTACGAGCATGAAGTCCGGAACACTCTGAGCCGCGAAGCGCCATGATCCACGTTGACGACCAGTCCTACGACCAGGGATATTTCAAAAACCGGTTCGCCCAGTTTGACGCCCACCCCGTGCTCTCCGGGTGCGCCGGGCGCCGCCTCGCGGTGTGCCTGCAAGACACCGCCCTGTGGATTGCCCTCTGCCTCTACATCAAGAAAAAAGGCGGCACCGTATTTCCTCTGCCCATCGACACACCGCTGGAGGGCGCACGCCGCCGTGCCGGGCGCAGCGGCTGCGAGGTCCTGCTTGTCACCTCTCACGACGAGGAGCTTGGAGTCGTTGCGATCGATGCGGGAAAGGCACTTCCCGGCGTCCCGGCCGGGCTCATCCAGACGAGTTCCGGAACCACCGGCGAACCCAAGTTCATCGAACGGAGCTGGACCAGCATCGACACGGAAATCGAAAGCTATGTGAGCCATTTTCCTGAGGCGAATGACTGGACGCCCATCGTGGCCTGCCCGACAACCCACTCGTATGGGCTGATCTGCGGGATTCTCGTCGCGCTACGGCGGGGCCTGCAGCCGGTCATCATCCGGAACCTCAATCCGAAGTTCATTCTCCGGAAATTACGCGAGGCGCCATCCTCCATTCTCTACTCGTCCCCGGCCATGATCGCCACGCTGGCCATGCTGGTGAAGGAGGAGGAACCACTGTGGGCGGTGATGACCTCAGGCACGGTTCTCCAGAAGGCGGCCTTCGAAAAGCTTGCGAAAAAGGTGCGCCATCTTTATCAACAGTACGGCTGTTCCGAGGCGGGCTGCCTTTCCCTCGGCACCGGGCTCCTCGCAGCGAATGACCAGGGCAAACCGCTGCCGCACATTGCCATTGCCGCAGGAACCAACGCCGGGCAACCTGCTGACATCGTCGTGACCCTGCCGGATGGCCGGACCGTGGAGACGCGCGACCTGGGTTATTTCATCGGAGACCGGTTGCACTTTGTCTCGAGGATCGATGAAATGATCAATGTCGCGGGATTCAACGTCTATCCCGGCGAAGTCGAGGAGGTCGTCCTCGCCATGCCCGGCATCCGGGACGCGGTGGTTTTCAAAAAGAGCCGCGGCTTCGGGGGCGAGCAGGTCTGCCTTCACTTCGTCTCGGAAGAAGCCATCTCCGCGGACGCTGTGCGCGAATTCTGCGCCGGACGCCTCGCCACGCACCAGATCCCCATGAACATCGCTCGCGTGGAAGCCATCCCCCGCCTGCCCAACGGAAAAATCAGCCGCAAGGCCCTAGCAGAGGCTCCTCCCCCCTCCCTGACATTCTGATATTCTGACATGAAAACGAGAGAACAAATCGTCGAGAGCATCTATCTATCGCTCGCGAGCAACATGCCGCACCTTGAGGTGAGCGGCTTCCACAGCGACGCGCGGCTGAAGGAGGACCTCGGACTCGACTCGGCCGACACGCTCGAACTCCTCGTCAGTCTGGAGGTGAAGTACGACCTCTCCCTGCCTGACTCCGCCATCATGGACAAGGACTTCTCCACGGTGCGTGCCGTGGCCAAGCTCTTCTACGACGCCCAGCCGCGCCCCAATCCTGAGAAACTGCTGGAGTACGAGGAGGACATCAAACTCCATTGCTTCGTGAGCTGCCTCAGCGAAGTGATCAAGCGCTTCAACTTCGACCAGCGCACCCTTTACTTCGGCGTCTGGGATTCAGAGATCGTCGTCACCGACAAGTGCCAGATTTCCTACCACAGCGAGCGGATCAGCCATCAGTTTTTCCTCGACTGGTATGAAAGGCTCTTCGGCATCAAGGTCGAGCCCTGGTTCGACCATGACATTGACCGCGAGGAAAATGTCCGCCGTCTGGTCTCACTCGTGGAGAACCGCACGCCCGACCAGCACATCATGGTGATGCTCGACATGCACCGCCTTCCTGAACGTGTGAATGAGTTCAACAAGGACCCCTTCCCGCACTATCTGATGCTCGGTCCGACGGAGAAGCCGGACACAT
>JBGGMQ010001098.1:0-5228 GCA_041287975.1 Verrucomicrobium sp.
CCCCATCGTTCTGGCATCCCTTCAGGATGCATCCATGGCGTGGCTACCAGGGGTGTTCGGTCGTGTTACTCCCTCGACCCCTGGCTACCTTCTGGGATGCCTTCGGCATCGAGTTTCCAGGGACTTTGCATGGACCCGGCAACCCAGTGCCTAGCAGGATTCAGCACCTCCGGAAGCCTCAGAGTGGCCTGAAGGGCCTCAAGACGCCAGCCCAAGGGCGAAGACCCCGGGCAACTCCTCCCAACACGACCTGTGCCCTGAAGGGGCACGAGAAATGACCACCGCCCCCTGATAGCCCCTCACGAGCTCACACGACGGACGACGAAAGATCATCAGCGCCAGTGTACCACTCTCGCGCCCCTTCACAGCGCCCCGTGTTAAGGGGCCCACACCCACGGTCTGCGCTCCCGATGCCGGAGGCATCAAAGAAGGTAGCCAGGGGTTGAGCGTAGCGACATCCCCTGGACAACGAGGTTGATCCGAGCACCCTGAAAGGCGTGCCAGAGGCGTTGCCCAAACGGGTAGGCCCCCATCGTTCTGGCATCACTTCAGGATGCATTCATGGCGTGGCTACCAGGGGTGTTCGGTCGTGTTACTCCCTCGACCCCCGGCTACCTTCTGGGATGCCTTCGGCATCAAATGCAAGCACCTTTGTCTCGTCCCAGCGTATCGGGAACATCTATTGGTTAATGCCTAGCTACGCTCGCATCCTTCTCCGCACCTGCGACTCCGGCACCACCATGGCCAACACTCTGGCTGGGCACGTGGATGGTCGTACTGGTGAGTTTGTCAATCAGGGCCAGGAACAAGGCCGACACGAGGAAGGTCACATGGATGGTCACCTGCCAGAACAGGTCCGTATTCATCTGGACGGTGACGTCCTTGGCATTGATGAAACTCTTCAGCAGGTGAATGGAGGAGATGCCAATCAACGCGGTGGCCAGCTTGACCTTCAACACTCCGGCATTCACGTGAGACAACCACTCGGGCTGGTCCGGATGACCATCCAGCGAGAGGCGGGAGACAAAGGTCTCGTACCCGCCGATGATGACCATGATCAAGAGGTTGGCGATCATCACCACATCGATAAGGCCCAGCACGATGAGCATGATCTCCGTCTCTGCGATGCCGGGGGTCTTCTGGATGAGGTGCCAGAGCTCCACCATGAAGTGCCAGACATAGACGACCTGGGCCAGGATCAGTCCCAGGTAAAGAGGGGCCTGGAGCCAGCGGCTCAGGAAGATGAGGCTGCTCAACGTGTTACGAAAGCCAGATGATGAGGGGGAATTCATTGGTGTCAGGGGGGAGGACGGAAAATCGGCTTTGCTTAGCCACAAGTCCCCGCGGAAGTCAATGCCCTTGCCCAAGCCTGCAAAAAGAGAATCCAAATACAGCCCCTCCGCACCGACAATCCAGTATCCGACAGCTGCCTACATCACCCGACGCCCGCTCAACGCGTGATGCAGCGTCATCTCGTCCACATGATCCAGGCCCCCACCTGCGGGCATGCCTTGGGCGAGGCGGGTGACCTTGACCCCCAAGGGGCGAAGTCCATCAGCCAGATAGTTGGATGTCGCCTCCCCCTCCACATCGGCGCTGAGGGCGAGAATGACTTCCTCGACCCCCAACTGCGGCACTCGCTCTAAAAGTTCCGTGATGCGGAGGTCTGCTGGAGTGATGTTGTCCAGAGGAGACAAGCGACCACCTAAAACGTGATAGCGCCCGCCGAAAGCGCCGCTGCGCTCCAGCCGCAGCACATCTGCAGCCTGCTCCACCACGCACATGATGGAGGTCTGGCGTTTGTCATCCGCACACAGACCGCAGGCGGAGTCACGATCCATGAAGAAGCCGCACTCGGGGCAGATGGCGACACGCGCATCAAGCTGGCCCAGTGAACGCGCCAGCTCCAGAGCCCGCGCATGGCCGCGCCCCATCATCCACAAGACCAGCCGCTCCGCACTGCGCTGGCCGATGCCCGGCAGCGATTTCATCTGAAGGATGAGTTCGCGAATCGGGGCGGGATAGTCGACGGAGGGCATGCAGGGACGATGTAAATCGTTAGGGGTTAGGAATTATGGGTTATGCGTTGATGGTAACTAACGGCGAATCGAAGCCGATTCCCAACCCCTAACTTTTAACACCTAACTCCTAACTCTTGGCATTCCTTTCCTCACGGATTCACCGTGAGCAAACGCACATGGCGGGCCACACCACGCACCTCGCCGCCCTTGTCCTCCTTCAGTCCCGCTTCGGCACGTTCCAGGAAATACTTCAGCGGAGGATCTTCACGGGTGTCGAGTCGGGCCTGCATGAGCTGCTGCACGGCCTCTTTGTAAGCCCCCTTGCGGAGGCTGACGACGCCCTGCCAGAAGGCATCGCGGGCTTTCATCTCCTCGTCACTGAGGGTGCCCTTTTCCGCGAGCAGTTCATACACCTCAGAGATCTGGTGCAGCTTCGGCGCATAGACCATCTCCATGGGGCGGGTCTCCATCTTCTCCTTCGTGAGGTGGAAGGTGCGGGCCGAAATGAGCAGATGGCTGCCGTAGACGTAGTTCACCGCGCAGAGGCGGCGGCTGAAGTCCAGAGGCTCGCCCACGGCGCTGTAGAACTCAAACTCGCGGAAACCAAAGCGGCCAATGCTCATCTGCCCGGTGGCGAGAGCCACGCCGAAGACGGGCTTGCGGTGCCAGCGATTCTGAATCTCCTGATCCAGGTTGATGAGGCGTTGCTTGAGTTCCAGGGCAGCGCGGCAACTGTCCTGAGCGTGCGTGCCTTCCTTGTCCACAAGGCCGAAGAAAACGCGAACGCCATCAGCGGTGCAAGTATCCAGATACGCGCCCTTGGCCACGAGAAACTCGCCGGACACCTGGAGGAAGAGGGAGCCCATCTGCTCCAGGTCCTTCGGCTCCATCTGGTTGGTCAGGTCTGTGTAGTTGAGAATGCGGCAGGTCAGCACGGTCAACTCCCGCTTGCCCGTGAGGAGCGTGTCATCTTTCGTGGCGATCAGGCGCTCGAAGTTCTCCGTGGAGACGCGGCCGACGAAGTAGCGGAACAGTTTGTGGCGCTGCCAGCCGGGATCGACGTTCCCCAGGATGATGCCGCCGAGCCCCGCAGCTGCGATGGCGATGATGCCTGAGAGCGGCTCAAACAGGATGCCGCAGAACGCCAGCACCGGAGAGAGCAACAGGGTGAGGAAACTCACGCCCAGAATGTAGGCCACCTTTGTGGAGCGGCGCGGCAGCTCAATGCAGATCCAACTGGTGAGGAAGGCCAGGAGGGCCACGAACCCGTACTGCAGCGGCACCAGGAAGGTGAGTGCAGAACGTGCGGGAAGGATGAAGATGCTCTGAAAGAAGCTCTCCAGCTGCACCACTTTCTCCACGAAGAAACCTGTGAAGTGATAAATGCCCACGAGGGCAGCGCTCACCACTGCACCCAATATCAAACTTGCCGCCCAACTGCGTCCCATAACTTGCGTGCTCTTTCTTGGTCTAGATAAAAATCGAGGTCTCTATTTGGTCTGGTCCTGGCCATGCGCCCGGCGGTACGAAGACACCACGAGGTCGCTTAGATATTTGTCCGGCTCTTGCACAGCGCGCAATGGCAGCACAAAGGTTTTTTCAGCATTGTTGCTGGCGATCAACTGCAGGCCGAAGGGGTAGTCCTTGAACATCTTCCGGCAAAGCTCGGAGACGGAGGCCCCTTCCCTGGCACTGCGCTCCACTAGCGCCCGCGTGGCGTCCCGGTCAAACCGGATCTCAAGGCCGTAGTCGTGCGTGAAGGTCTGAGCGAAGGATTCCACTTCCAGCGCGGCCGCGCTGACCTGGACGTTCTGGGCCTTGTCACGGCAGTCTGCCAGAGCAGACACCGGATCCCGTAGCAGGGCTTCATCCACCATCAGCTCCTGGAGGCCCAGGGATGGCAGCTCAAACTTGAAGTCGCGCAGGGACTTCTCCCACACCGTCATCAGACCACGAGCGCCAGTATTTTCCTCGGCCGCCTGCTGGGCTTTCACGCGCAGAGCGCTGTCATCAAAGGTGGCATGGATGCCATAGGCGAGGAACTCCCGCTCAAACTGGCGGATGAGACTCCCCTCGCTGCTCTTCATGATGTCGAAGAGGTCGTCCGCCGTCAGCGCATCGCAGACGACTCGAACAGGCAAGCGCCCGATGAACTCGGCCTCAAAGCCGTAGTCGATGAAGTCCTGCGTCCTGGCCAGACGAAGTGCGTTGGTGGTCGAGACATCCTCCCGGACCGCAGCTCCGAAACCGATGCTGCCTTTGCTCACGCGACGCTCGATGATCTTCTCCAGACCGCTGAATGCGCCGCTGACTACGAAGAGGATGTTGCGTGTGTTCACGACCTGGCGACGAGGACCTTCGCCCTTGCGCATGTCGAACATCATCTGGATCTGGGAGCGCATGTCATTGGGAGAGTGCAGGGGCACCTCCGTCTCCTCCATGAGCTTCAGCAAGGTGGTCTGCACTCCCCTGCCGCTCACGTCCCGCCCCGGGCGGTCGCCTGCGGTGGCGAGTTTGTCGATTTCATCCAGGTAGATGATGCCGTGCTCTGCCAGATCCAGATTGCCATTGGCCTTGGCCACGAGATCGCGCACGAGGTCATCCACATCCGCGCCGACATAGCCGGTCTCCGAGAACTTGGTGGCATCCGCCTTGACGAAGGGCACGCCGATGAGATCCGCGATGTGCTTGACGAGGTAGGTCTTCCCCACCCCGGTCGGGCCCACGATGATGACGTTCTGCTTGGCGAACTCGACCTCGTCAGCCGCCTTGGCATCCCGTTTGCGCATCTCCCGAAGCATGCGCGCGTGGTTGTAGTGATCGCACACAGCGGTGGCGAGCACTTTCTTGGCATCGTCCTGCCGGATGACGTAGCGGTCCAGGTGCGCCTTGATGTCGGCGGGCTTGTAGCGGAAATCCAGCCAGCTCTCGTCGTCACGATCACGGGAATCCTCCAGGGACGGAGGATCCAACTGTGGCGCTGCGCCGGAATCGTCGCGCATCCCCCCTTCGCGGAAGCTGGAAAAGAGCACATTCCCGCCAAACTGGTTTCGGATAAACTCCTCCAGTTTTTTGCCGATTTCCTCTGGGGAACTGGGCGGATCAGGCTTCTTGTCGCTCATGCGTAAGAATACGCCCGCAAAGGAGGGAATGACAAGTGCGCTTTTTTCACGGTTGCAAGGGATCGCGACGCGGTGAACCCGCGTT